>JBDHZQ010000060.1:0-15737 GCA_039811945.1 Propionibacteriaceae bacterium | reverse complement strand
GTCGAGGTCTTCCTGAAGGGCTGTGTGAGAACTCCCATCATCGGAAGACCTCGACCCTCACCCCGGGACCGCCACGCCAGCCAACCTCACCTCGATCCACACCCTGCTTTGTGATGAGCCGGATATCTGGGCGACTGTTTCGGACGTCCGTTCCCCATCACGCTTCGATTCTTCGGCCCTTCCGCCGACCCGAACGACGACATGTGGGCCCAGCCCGGAGAGACCAAGGCTGACATCGTCGCCCTGTGGGAGGCGTCGGCCAGCCACGCGGACGCGACCGTCGAGGCACTGGATCTGGACGCCGAGGGTCAGGTGCCGTGGTGGCCGGCGGATCGCAATCCGGTGTCATTGCGCCTCGTGATCGTGCACACCACCGGTGACATCACCCATCATGCCGGGCAGGCCGACATCGTGCGCGAGATGATCGACGGTTCGGTCGGGCTGCGTCGGGACAACGACAATCTGCCCGACGTCGACGCCGGGTGGTGGGCCGACTACGTCGAACGGCTCGAGCGCACGGCTCGGCAGTTCGACGGCGCGCCGCCGACCACACCACCCTGATTACGGTTCAGCCGGCCGGGAGCAGCACCCGCTCGGGCAGGTCCCCCTTGACGAAGATCCCGAGGGCGCCCTTGAGACCGAGTGTCATCACCAGGTTGAGCAAGAATGCGGCCAGAGCCACGATCAGCAAGGCCCCGGACAGGGCCGCCAAGACCATGTACGGGCCGTACTCGAAGTTGACGTAGATCGTCCGTCGGAGCATGCCTTGCAGTCCCGCCATCCCCATGAACGCGCCCATGCCGATGCCTCCGATCAGGTGACACCAGAAGTGGACATTCGCGAGCTTCTGGCTCCACAGCTTCGCGCCGTTCGTCAGCACCGGCAGCAGGTAGTAGACCGCCGAGTAGATCGTCATCGTCAAGCCGACCAGGACCGCGACGTGAACGTGCGGACCGACCACCCACTGGGTGTTGTGCAACACCCGGTTCAGGCCGACGTCGGCCTGCATGATCCCTGCGGGTACGGCCAAGGCGAACCCTAGGAGCCCGGCGATCAGGAACTTCAGTTCGTTGGTCATCTTCAGGGGCCGAGCCCGGTAGAGCGTCGCGAGCGTGATGAAGAACGCCAACCCTTGGGTGATCAACTCGAACGCGGTCACCATCTCGCCCGAGCCCATCTTCAGCAGTTCCGGCTGCGCCTGGTCACTCAACAGGTGATGGGACCAGACGGTCCACGAGACGACCAACTCGACACCCAGGGCCAGGCGGGCCCACTTCTCCATGAAGACAGGTTTCCCGGTGATGAGGTTGGCCATCAGGTACCACGTACCGGCCACGAAGATCAGCACCAGCCCGTCGGCGATCAGGTCCAGGCCCCACCAGTACCAGTTCTTGTACAGCAGGGCGTCGACCCAAGTCGTCTTCAACGAGTGGCCGCTCAGCTCGGCGATCATGTAGACGAGGATGAGCACGCCGGTGAACGTCAGGATCAGGGCGTTGAAGAGCACGTCCACCGATCCGCGGGCGATGCCGGCGACCGGCAGGGGCACCAGATGCTCACGGTCGTTGCGGAACTTGCCGGTGAAGAATCTCTTGAGCGTGGTAAGCCCCAGGGCATCCCCCAGGGTCGCTGCGACGGGTACCTTCTCGGCCCCGGCAGGGGTGAACGTCAGGGTCTTGAACGTGTTGAAGACCCACAGCAAGGTGCCGACCATGACAAGGGCTACGCCGGTGATGAAGACCGCTCCGCCCAGGGCGCTGAATTGGCTGAAGTCGGCGGGAAGCGGCCAGTACAGGGTGTACATCGGCGAGTAGTGGCTGACAAAGCCGGCGCCCCAGAAGGTGAAGACTCCGACGACGATCAGCCACATCGTGGCCTTAGCCATCTTGTACGACCAGATCGGTTTGCCGAGGAGGTACGGCAGGACGAAATTGAAGGCTCCGAACACCAGGAGGTAGCTCGATCCGAAGATTCCGACCAGCGGATGAGCGGTCATGATGGCGAAGAACTGGTTCGGCGAGATCAGGTCCACGGGCTTGACCTCGTAAATCCGCATCAGCATGCCCTCGATGGCCGCGAAGGCGTAGAACACGATCCCGAACACGACGTACTGAAGCGTCAGCTTCTGCATGGGAGTGAGGGTCGCGGGTTTGAAGGCCTTCTCGTTGCCCTGGATGAGGGTCTCGGTGAACGTGGACATGTCACTCACTCTTCTCACACCCGGACACGACGATCGCGTCCTTGACCTGAAGTTGGTTCCCCTTGGGGCCGGAGTACTCGGTGGACCGGATCGTGTACGTGCCGTTCTTGACGAAGGTCCAGACCAGGTCGTTCGGATGCCCCGGCACGACCTGCATCTGCATGACCATCGAGTTGTTAGCTCTGAACAAACCGAAGCCGTACGTCTGATCGTCGGTCGTGACCGAGAACTTGACGAGCTGGTTGCACGGCACCTGGACCCGCGCCGAGGCGGGGACCTGCTCGTCGAGTTTGGCGCCGTTGTAGTAGTACGCGTGATTCCTCACCGAGAACGTAAATGTGGGTACGTCTCGGCCGACGACCTTGGCATTAATGTCGTTGGGCACCCACGGAATCGTGTTGTAGGTGACGATGTGCAGTGATACTCCCACGATCGTCAGGAATGCGACGAACGTGTAGAAGTAGGCTGGCTTCACCACCGGAGTCGAACCGGTGGGTCGGGTGATCTTGAGGGCGAACCACGCAACCACAGCACTGATGACGAGCACGTAGGCCGTGTAGACGAGGGTCTGACCCCAGAGCACCGTGGTGGAGTCGATCATGAAAACTGACCTCCTTGACACGCTCACGGTGAGGTGTCACGCCGCAATGTAGGCCAGCCGATTCACTGCCCATTCACTGAGGTTTCCCTCACTTGTTCAGCGAATTAAGAGGAATTCGATACTCCCGGCGTGGGACCTCATAGGGCGGTACCGCGCTCAGCCGCCGTCGTCGACCCGCAACTCGGCCAGCACCAGGTCAGCACCGAGGTCGTGATCGGAGAAACTCCCGACCAGCATGCCGAGGGCCCCGATGGGTTCGAACTCGTCGGGCTTGCGCGGTACGTGCATGACGTACCGGCCGTACCTCAACAGGTGGTCGGAGATCCGCTCGGCGGTCGGATGGGGCGTCACGTCGGTTCCCGAACCCGCGACCGTCATCGGCTTCTCTCCAGCGGTGACGTCGGCTTCGGTGTCGGATTCGACGATCGTGCGCAGCAGCTCGGCCGCGTAGACCGGATCGGCCATCGCGTCGTACACCCACCGCAAGCCGAGTTCGCTGTGGTGCATCTCGCACACCAGGGCCGCTTCGGCTCCGGCCAACGCGGCTCCGCGGTAGGTGAGCGGCACTTGGTAGACCACCCCGCGACTCGTCAGCAGGATGGTCTGCACGCCCACGTCACCCGTGGGATCGACGAACCTGAAGTGGGCCACGATCGTGAGATCGGAGACGTCACCGTCGAACCATTCCTGCCCCGGCAGCCAGGCTGCCAGCGCCTCCAGCTTCGTCGGCGTCAACGTCGCGTGCTGATGGATTTCGGCCGTGCCGGCCATGGGGACCTCCCGACGGATCGTGCTGGTCTCACCCTGCCACACTGCGCCGCGACCGCCACCACGCCGCGACCAGCATCCCGACGAGCAGGGCGATGGAGACGTACCACATGTAGTCGGCGTAGATCTTGACCAGGGCCACCGCGGGCTCGCCGATCTTCCAGCCGATGGCCAGGTAGATCGCCTGGAAGATCCCGGCGATGGCGATGTTGACAGTGAGGAACTTCTTCAACGACATGCCCGCCGCTCCGACTGCGGCGTACACCACGGCCGTGGGGAAGGGAATCGGCACGTACGTGAGGGCGACGGCCAGGATGTCGTACCGATGCGTGAGCCGTACGGCACGTTCCGCCCGTCTGCGGGCGCCTTTGCTCCGTCCCGCGAAGACGTCGATGATCCCGTCACCCCAGAGCTTGCCCGCCCACCAGTAGATCCAGTCGAACTTGACGATCGACAGCGTGCTGGCCAGCCAGTACAGCAGGATCGGACCGCCGTTCACCGCGGTCCAGGCACCGGTGGCGACCACGCTCGTACGGCCGCCGTTGATCGCCGCGGACACGGGTGGGCTCAGCCCCAACAAGACCGGCCGCAGCGGCAACATGACCAACCCGTACACCCCGACGACCGCGATCCAGGCCCAACACGCCAGGTCTGTCTTGGTCGGCTTGTGCCGCCACGGCAGCTTGGGATCGTCCCACCATTCCTTCGGCTGTTCCTCTGGCTTCGCCTGGTCCGGCGTCGGCTCGGCCTCGGGCTGCCGAACGTCGGGCGACGGCACACCCTCGTCCGGCTCGGTGTCCTCGGGCGACGTCACGTCGGCGAGCGTACAGGCGCGCCCGGGCCGTACGGCGAGTCCGTCCGGAGCGATTCAGACCGCCGCCCGTGCCTGCTCGAAGGCCGCGAGGGCCACGTCGAGGTCGTCCCGGGTGTGGGCGGCCGACAGCTGGGTACGGATCCTCGCCTTCCCCTGCGGCACCACCGGATAACTGAACGCCCTGACGTACACACCCCTGCTCACCATCTCGTCAGCCATGCGAGCCGCACGCCCGGCGTCCCCGACCATCACGGGCACAATCGGGTGCGTAGATTGGGGCACCTCGAATCCGCGCTCGGCCAAACCCGCCCTGAAGTACGCCGTGTGCTCGGCCAAGCGGTCCCGTAGGTCTCCCGACGACTGGAGCAGGTCCAGTACGGCCAGCGACGCGGCCGCGATCGAGGGAGCCAGGGAATTGCTGAACAGGTACGGCCGGGACCGCTGCCGCAGCCATTCCACGAGCGGGGCGGGGCCCGAGACGTACCCGCCGGACGCCCCGCCGAGCGCCTTGCCGAGCGTGCCCGTGAGGACGTCGACCCGCGACGTCACGCCGTACATCTCAGGGGTTCCTGCCCCCGATCTCCCGGTGAATCCGACCGCGTGGGAGTCGTCGACCATGACCGTGGCGTCGTACCGATCGGCCAGGTCGCAGATCTCGGGCAACGGGGCGTAGTAGCCGTCCATCGAGAACACCCCGTCGGTGGCGATGATCCGGCGCCGCGCCGATCCGGCCGCCACCAGCTGTGCCTCGAGGTCGGCCAGGTCCCGGTTGCGGTAGCGGTACCGAGCGGCCTTGGAGAGCCGTACCCCGTCGATGATGCTGGCGTGGTTCAACTCGTCGGAGATGATGGCGTCACCGGATTCGGCAATCGCCTCGAACAACCCCCCGTTCGCATCGAAACACGACGAGAACAGGATGGTGTCCTCAGTGCCGAGCCACGCGCTCAGCCGTCGTTCCAGTTCGACGTGGAGATCGGTGGTGCCACAGATGAACCGAACGGACGCCATCCCGAAGCCCCAGCGGTCCAGCGCCTCCCTCGCCGCAGCGACGACCCGCGGGTCGTCGGCCAGCCCGAGGTAGTTGTTGGCGCACAGATTGACCAAGTCCCGACCGGCGACGGTGATCGTTCGGGACTGAGGCGTCTGCAGCCTGCCCTCCACCTTGTAGAGCCCGTCGGACTTCAGCCCGTCGATCGCCGACTGCAGTTCTCGTCCCCAGCTGAACATCACGCCTCCTCGCGTGTCACCAGTGCATGACCACCTTGCCGCCTCGCCCGGCGCGGGCCGTGGCGAACGCGGCCGCGAAATCGCTCGCGTCGAACCGATCGGTGATCACACCCGAGATGTCCAGGCCGGATTGGAGCAGCACGCTCATCGCGTACCAGGTTTCGAACATCTCTCGCCCGTAGATTCCTTTGAGCGTGATCATTCCGAACACCAGCGCCGACAGGTCGAGCGTGGTCTCCCCCGACGGGATCCCCAGCATCGCGATCCGCCCGCCATGGGTCATGTTCGCGATCATCTCGCGCAGCGCGCGCGGCGAACCCGACATCTCCAGCCCGACGTCGAAGCCTTCCTTCATCCCGAGCTCTCTTTGGGCATCGGCGATCGACTCCCGGGTGACGTTGACCGCCCGTGTGACGCCGAGCCGCCGGGCCAGGGCCAGCCGCTCGTCGGACAGGTCGGTGATGACCACGTGCCTCGCACCCGCGTGCCTCACGACCATCGCGGCCATGAGGCCGATCGGCCCGGCACCGCTGACGAGCACGTCCTCACCGAGACAGGGGAACGTCAACGCCGTGTGAACGGCGTTGCCGAACGGGTCGAAGATCGCCGCCACGTCGACGTCGATCGGCTGGTGATGCACCCACGCGTTGCTGGCCGGGATCGCGACGTAGTCGGCGAACGCCCCGTCGAGTTGAACGCCGATCCCTTTGGTTCGTACGCACAGATGTCGCCTGCCAGCCCTGCAGTTGCGGCACTGGCCGCACACGATATGACCTTCGCCTGACACGAACTGGCCGAGTTCGAGGCCGTCCACGGCGTCTCCGAGCGCGACCAGTTCGCCGCAGAACTCGTGGCCCACCACCACGGGTGTCCGTACGGAGTGCTGCGCCCAGTCGTCCCACGCTTCGATGTGCAGATCCGTGCCGCAAATCCCGGTTGCTCTCACCCGGACCAGGACATCCGCCGGCCCGATGCTGGGTAACGGCACCTGGGTCATCTCCAGCCCGGGCTGCGGACCCGTCTTCACCAGGGCCCGCATCGTCGCGGGGAGGTCTGCCGTACGCATCCTGTGAGCCTAACCAGACCTCACCGAAGCTGCGAGCTCAGGCCAGGTCCGAAGGATCCTCGCCCGTCTCGCGTCGGGACGGGCGACCGTCAGATCTGCGGTTCGGATTCGGGTACGGCGCCGACTGCCGTCTGCTCGTCGGCGGGATCACCGGCCGTCAAGGATGCCGGCTGGGGTGGTGCCGGGTGTTCGGTCGGGGCCGACGCGAGAGCAATCGCCCGTGACAGACGAGCGATCTTCGACTCCATGTCGATGAAGCGGGCATAGGTGTAGACCACGAACACCGTGAACACGATGAACAGGATGTAGAGCAGCAGGTCCGTACCTCGCCCGACCCCGATCAGCGTCGCCAGGAACTGAACGTGCTCGGGGAGGATGATCGCGTAGATCGCGAACAGCACGAAGAAGCCCATCGCGATCTTGAGGTAGGCGCTCGTGCGCGCCGAACCCCGCTTGCGGGTCAGCCACAGGCCGATCGCCGCAGCACTCAGGATCGCCAGGATCAGCAGCGGCTTGATGAGCATGTCGGACGAAGCTCCTTACCGCCGGCGAACGGCGCTGTCGAACACGATGTTGACCCCGTTGAGGATCGACTGACCCTTGCTCATGGAGTACTCGGTGTAGTTGATGTGCACCGGCTCTTCGGCCACCCGGAGCTGCAACCGGTCGATCAGGTCCACGAACTCGTCGGCGTGTGCCATCCCGTTGGCCGTGAGTTGGATCCTGTCGGCCGCGCTCTTCGTGAAGGCTCGAAGCCCGTTGTGGGCATCGGTCAGTTTGAGCCTGCGATTGCGCGGACTCACCGCGACTGCGGTCTTGAGCACGATTCGCTTCACCAGCGGAATATGGCTGACGTCGCCGTGAAACCGCGTGCCGAGGATGATGTCGAGCGGCTCGGCCCGCAGTCGAGCGATCATCCGCTCCACGTCGGCGATGTTGTGCTGGCCGTCGGCGTCGAACGTCACGAGGTACCCGGCGCCCGACTGGGCCCTCGCGTATTCGATCCCGGTCTGCAGGGCGGCTCCCTGGCCGAGGTTGATCGGATGCCGCACGACCACCGCGCCACCGGCGGCAGCCGCCGCCGCAGAGTCGTCACGGGAGCCGTCGTCGACGCAGACCACGTTCGGGAACGTCTGCCGAGCATGGGACACCACGTCGGCGACCACTTGCCCCTCGTTGTACATCGGGACGACGAGCCACACGTCTGACTGATCCATGCCACCTCCGTTCGACCCGCTCATGCTAACCGGCCCGACCGACGAGCAGGCTGCGCCGAGCGCACGGTGTCGTGCGCAAGACTTGGCCCGTGACTGATGCCGAGCCGACCGCCGCCCGCAAGGCCTCGACCGGGAGCCTCTCGGTCATGATCGGGCTCGGCCTGTACGGCGCCGCCAACTTCGTGCTCTTGGGCTTGGCCGGCCGCGATCTGGGGCCCGCGGCGTACGCGCCCTTCTCGGTCGCCTGGACGACCGTCAACGCGATCGGCCTCGGCCTGTTCATCCCTGTCGAGCAAGAGGTTTCCCGCCTCGCCGCAGCGCGGCATGCGGCCGGGCAGGCGCCCCCTCGGCTGACCCACGTGCTGCGCTACTTCGCTGCTGCCTCCGCAGCGATCCTCCTGGTCTGCCTGGTCGCCCAAGGCTGGATCGCCGGTGCGATCTTCAACGGTCAGAGGAGCCTCGTCTGGTACACCGCCGCCGCGATCATCGCGATCGGCGTCCAGTACCTGGCGCGCGGGGTGTTGGCCGGGTACGGGCAGTTCCTGAGGTACGGCTTCGTGTTCGCCATCGACGCCGTCGTCCGCGTGGTCATCGCGGTGGTGATCTTCCTGACCGGCTCCGGAACGGTCGACACGTACGGCTGGGCGATCGTCGTCTCTCCCCTGGTATCGGTCGTCCTCACCGTCTCGGTCGCCGCCCTGCGCTGGCTGCGCGACCACCCGACCGTGACCGAAGACACCCCGCTCGCTCCTCTGGTGTCGACCACGATCGCGAGCCAGTTGCTCAGCAACGCAGGCCCGCTCGTCATCGCCTACCTGGCGACAGCGACCGAACAGGACGCCGCCGGAAACTTCGTGAGCGCCGTCACGATCGGCCGAATCCCGTTGTTCCTGTTCGCCGCGGTGCAAGCGGTCTTCCTGCCCACGTTGGCAGGACTGGTCGCCCGCGGTGCGAAGACGGAGTTCAACCGCACGGTACGGCTCGCCTTGATCGCGACGACGGTGCTCGGGCTCGCCGGCGTGCTCGGTGTCGCAATCCTCGGGCCCTGGGCCATGGGCCTCATCTACGGTCCCAAGTTCTCGATCGGCTTGCTGGACCTGGTGTTGATCGCGGTGTCCGGGGCCGCGTTCATGATCGCTCTGGCGACCGCGCAGGCCCTGCTCGCCCATCGACATGACATCTGGGTGCTGGTCGGGTGGGTCGCCGGCCTGATCGCCACCGTCGCCTGCCTCTGGCTGCCGCTGGGCTTGACCACCAAGGCGGCGACTGCCCTGGTGGGGGGCTCTGTCGTGAGCGCTGCCGTACTCGGACTCTTCTTGACCCGAACCGTGCGGAGCTGGATCCCCGAGCCGACGACCGTTGGTATCGAATCCTCTGACGACGCGGGCTGAGTGATCCCTGACCGCCCAGTTCGGCATCTGTCCTCGAAGCCATCCAAGGCTTCCCAGGACGCCGAAAAACGTGAAAGGATGCGCGCCAGAGGGTCAATCCTCCCTCCACAACGGATCGTCGGGCACGTACCTGCCCGTGGAAAAGGAGTTATCGCCGCATGGCAACAGTGACGTTCAAAGATGCGACACGCGTCTACCCGGGTGCAGATCATCCGGCCGTCGACAAGCTCAACCTCGAGATCGGTGACGGCGAGTTCATGGTGCTCGTCGGCCCGTCGGGCTGTGGCAAGTCGACCTCCCTTCGCATGCTGGCCGGCCTCGAAGAGGTCAACTCAGGCCAGATCTTCATCGGTGACCGCGACGTCACCGACCTGCCGCCGAAGGACCGGGACATCGCGATGGTGTTCCAGAACTACGCCCTCTACCCGCACATGTCGGTCGCCGACAACATGGGCTTCGCGCTGAAGATGCAAGGAGTCGCCAAGCAGGATCGGGCCGACCGCGTGCTCGAGGCCGCCAAGCTGCTGGGCCTGGAGGACTTCCTCAACCGCAAGCCGAAGGCTCTGTCCGGCGGCCAGCGCCAGCGCGTCGCCATGGGCCGCGCCATCGTTCGTCAGCCCCAGGTCTTCCTCATGGACGAGCCGCTGTCGAACCTCGACGCCAAGCTGCGCGTCTCCACCCGGACCCAGATCGCCGCACTTCAGACCCGTCTCGGCGTCACCACGGTCTACGTGACGCACGATCAGGTCGAGGCCATGACGATGGGCGACCGGGTGGCGGTCATGAAGGACGGCCTCCTGCAGCAGGTCGACACGCCTCTGACCCTGTACGACAAGCCCGCCAACCTGTTCGTGGCCGGCTTCATCGGCTCGCCCGCCATGAACCTCATGGCCGGCAACGTCGTGGACGGCGGCGTGAAGATCGGTGACTACACGGTTCCGGTGAGCCGGGAGGTGCTCGGGCGCGCAGGCTCGGAGAAGACCCTGACGCTGGGCATCCGCCCCGAGGCGTTCGTTCTGGCCGACCAAGGCATCGGGGTCGACGTGGCGGTCGTCGAGGAACTCGGCGCCGACGCCTACGTGTACGGCACGCTCGCTGGTCTGGGCGACAACGAGAAGCTGACCGCTCAGCAGATCGTCGCCCGCATCTCCTCGCGTCGGCCACCGGAGCGCGGGTCGCAGATCCGGCTCGGTGTCGACACCGACCACATCCACGTGTTCAACAACTCCACCTTGGAGCGCCTGTCCTGACACGGGTCTCGACCAACCACGAGGGCCTCGCCGAACCGGCGGGGCCCTCGTGCGTATTCGGTCCAGAACTGTCGGCCGTGACAGACTGACCGGGTGCCCAGATTCGTATCGGCGAAGCCCGACTCACGGCTGATCCCGCTGCCCTGGGGCACGCCTTTGGCCGAGTGGCCAACGGAATACCTGGTTGCCCTGCCACGCGGTATTTCGCGCCACGTCGTGCGGTTCATCCGAGTCGGCAACTCCGTCTATGCGGCCAAGGAAGTCATCGAACACCTGGCCCTTCACGAGTACCGGCTGCTCCACGACCTGATGCGCATGGACACCCCGGCCGTGGAGCCGATCGGAGTCATTACGCAACGCGTCGACGGTGACGGAGAGCCTCTCGACCCCATTCTGATCACCCGCCATCTCGAGTTCTCACTGCCGTACCGGTCCCTGTTCTCGTCGGGCGTGCGTCAGGACACGGTGACTCGCCTGATCGACGCCATGGTCGTCCTGCTCGCGCGGCTCCACCTGATCGGATTCCTCTGGGGCGACGTGTCGTTGTCGAACACGCTGTTTCGTCGTGACGCGGGCCAGTTCGCCGCCTACCTCGTGGACGCCGAGACCGGCGAGCTCCACACCCAGTTGACCGACGGCCAACGAGAGCACGACTTGGTCGTCGCCCGGACCAACCTGTTCGGCGACTTCCTCGATCTCCAGGCCGGCGGCATGCTGGAGGAGACCCTCGACCCGCTGCAACTGGTCGACATGGTCGAACTGCGATACCGCGAACTGTGGGCCGAACTGACCGGAGTCGAGGTGTTCTCGGGTTCGGAACTGGAGCGCATCGAAGGCCGGGTGCGCCGGTTGAACGCGCTCGGTTTCGACGTCGCCGAACTCGACATCCAGACCAGCGACGACTCCCACACCGTCCGGATCCAGCCGAAAGTGGTCGACGCCGGCCACCACTCGCGGCGCCTCATGCGCCTGACCGGCCTCGATACCGAAGAGAACCAGGCCCGGCGGCTGCTCAACGACCTCGACACGTACCGGTTCCGCACCGGCCGGCAGCACGTCGACGAGGCGATCGTCGCCCACGACTGGCTCACCAATGTGTTCGAGACCGTGCTGGCCCATGTTCCCAACGACCTACGCGGCAAGCGCGAACCCGCCCAGTTGTTCCACGAAGTGCTCGACTACCGCTGGTACGCGTCACAGCGTGAGTCCCGGGAAGTCCCGATCGCCGAGGCCACCGAGGGTTACGTGCGCGACGTGCTGCGCGCCCTGCCCGACGAGGACCTGTCCTCCGATGCCCTGGCACCGCTCGACCAGCGGCTGGCCGACCCGTACGACCCGTCCCGCGGCTTCGCTGACAGCGACGACGACCCCCCGCCGTACGATCCGTGGGAAGACGACGAGGCCGAGGCCGAGGCGGCGTCGCCGTACCTCGACATCAACGCGATCCGCCCACGAGCGGCCAGCGGGTAGACCGGTCTCGCGTGCGTGGGTAGCCCCGTCTCGCCTGCGTAGACTGCGCGGGTGAGTTTTCAGTTGTACGACTCCATGACCCGCGCCGTACGGCCACTCGTGCCGATCGTCGACGGTCACGTGTCGATCTACCACTGCGGCCTGACCGTGCAGTCGGCGCCGCATCTCGGCCACATCCGCAAGGAGGTCGTGTTCGACGTGTTGCGGCGCTGGCTGACGGCGAGCGGCTACACCGTGTCGGTCGTCGCGAACGTGACCGACATCGACGACAAGATCCTGGCGAAGTCGGCCCAGGCAGGGGTGGAGTGGTTCGCCCACGCGTATCGCTTCGAGCGTGAGTTGCACGACGCCTATGCCGCGCTCGGCTGTCAGCCGCCCACGTACGAACCGCGTGCCACCGGCCACATTCCGGAGATGTTGGAACTCATCGCCGAGTTGATCGAGGCCGGGCACGCCTACGTGGCCGAGGACGGTTCGGGCGATGTCTACTTCGACGTGCTCAGCTGGCCCACGTACGGCGAACTGTCCGGTCAACGGGTCGACGACATGGCGCCCGCCGAGGACGCAGACCCTCGCGGCAAGCGGGATCCGCGCGACTTCGCCCTCTGGAAGGGACACAAACCCACCGAACCGATCACAGCGTCGTGGCCCTCACCGTGGGGACGTGGTCGGCCCGGCTGGCACTTGGAATGCTCGGCCATGGCGATCAAGTACCTCGGCGACGAATTCGACATCCACGGTGGCGGGCTCGACCTGCGCTTCCCGCACCACGAGAACGAACTCGCCCAGGCCCGGGCCGCAGGGCATCCCTTCGCCCGCACCTGGATGCACAACGCCTGGGTCACCGCGGCCGGAGAGAAGATGAGCAAGTCGCTGACCAACGGCGCACTGGTGAGCGACGTCGTACGGCACTACCCACCGCGCGCTGTCCGGTTCTACCTCGCCCAACCGCACTATCGGTCGGCCATCGAATACAGCGCCACATCCCTCGACGAGGCCACGGCGGCTCTCGACCGCGTCGACGGGTTCGTACGGCGGGCAAGCGAGAGGTACGGCACCGCCACCCCCGACCTGCGCGAGTTTCCGGCCGCGTTCACAGCGGCGATGGACGACGATCTCGGCACGCCGGCCGCCTTCGCGGTGCTATACGACACGGTCCGAGAAGGGAATCAGGCCCTGGCCAGCGGTGACGAGACCCAAGGCCGTCAGGCCCTGGCCTCGGTGACCGCGATGCTCGAGGTGCTGGGTCTGCGCGCCGACGACCCCATCTGGGCCGGCTTCGGCGACGGGGACGCGAAACTCGAACCGATCGTCGACGGGCTGGTGAAGGCGCTGCTCGACGCGCGTGCCGAGGCAAGGGCGCGCAAGGATTACGCTGCCGCCGACGCGATCCGCGACAGGCTCACTTCACTCGGCCTGACGATCACCGATACGCCGGCCGGCCCGAGTTGGAGCCTGTGATGCCGGGAAACTCGTCACGTCAGGGCGCGGTTCGCAAGTCCGGCAAGGGCATCGGCGCCAAGGGTCGTACGGCAGGGTCAGGCGGGCGGGTACGGCGCGGCCTGGAGGGCAAGGGGCCCACCCCGAAAGCGGAGGATCGGCCGTACCACCAGGCCTACAAGGCCAAACAAGCCGCTGCCAAGCGTCCGGTCAAGGCCGAGCCCAGGGAGCGACGCACTGGGCGACCCGGCGCCGGCCCCGAGTGGGTAGCCGGGCGCAACCCGGTGCTCGAGGCGTTGCAGGCCGGGCTGCCGGTGAAGGCGGCCTACGTGGCCGAGGGAGCCGAGCGCGACGATCGGCTGCGCGACATCCTCAAGCACGCCGCCGCAACCGGTATGCCGCTGCTGCAGGTCACGCGCGCGGAACTCGACCGGCTGACCGGGGGAGCCGTACACCAGTCGGTGGCGCTCCAACTGCCGGCCTACACCTACGCCCATCCCGACGACCTGCTCGCCGCCGCGGTCGAGACCGACGGGATCGTGGTCGCGCTCGACCAGATCACCGACCCCCGCAACCTCGGCGCGATCGTGCGTTCGGCGGCCGCGTTCGGCGCCGTGGGCGTCGTGATCCCCGAGCGCCGGTCGGCCCAGATGACCGCCGCCGCCTGGAAGACCTCGGCCGGCGCGGCGGCGCGCCTGCCTGTCGCACGGGCCACGAACCTCAACCGGGTCTTGACACAGTTCGCCGAAGCCGGGATGACCGTGATCGGCCTGGCCGGCGAAGGCGAGGACGAGATCGGGGAAATCGCCGTCGACGGGCCAGTGCTGCTCGTGGTCGGCAGCGAGGGCGAGGGCTTGTCGCGTCTGGTGCGCGAGCACTGTGATGCCCTGGTCAGGATTCCGATCGCGAGTGACGTGGAATCTCTGAACGCTGGAGTGGCCGCGGGGATTGCGCTGTACGAGCTGACCCGAGTGTCGGCCCAGTAGCCTGAGCCCCATGCCCAGGCGACCGACGATCATCGACGTCGCTCGCGCCGCCGGAGTCTCGAAATCGGTCGTGTCCCGGGTGATCACCGGCCAGGGGCCCGTCAGCCCGGCGACTCGGACCCGAGTCGAACAGGCGATGCAGGCCCTGGACTACCAACTCAATTCTGCGGCCAGGTCTCTCAAGAAGGGGTCGTCCGGCACGGTCGGGGTTCTGCTGCGCAACGTCACCAACGACTTCTACGCCAGCCACTTCGCGCGGTTGCAGGAGCAGGCAGCACGCGACGACGTACGGATCATCGGCACGACCGGCAACATGGTGCCCGGCTCGGAGGCGCCGGCGCTGTCGACTCTTCTGGACCTCGGCGTGGACGCGCTGATCGTCGGGTCCGGGTTGATGTCGGCACGTACGGTCGGACGGATCGCCTCCCGAATTCCGACGGTGGTGATCTCCCGGCCTGCTGCCGGTACGGATGCCTCGGCAGTGTACGACGACCCCGACGGTCACGCGCAGGTGCTCGGTCATCTGTGGCAGTGGGGACATCGAAGCGCTGTGTTGATCGACCACGACCCGAATCACTACTCGGCCCGCGTGCGCGTGGACGCCCTGCATCGGGCCGCCTCTCAGCGTGGGATGAAGTTGAGGTCTTTGCGGGGCGGGTACGAGGTGCACGACGGCGCTCGCGTGGGTGACGCGTTCCTGGCCGATCGCGGCGACGAGACTGCTGTGGTCTCTCTGTCCTTCCAGTCGGCGATCGGAGTCATGGAACGGCTCGCGGCCGCTGGTGTCGTCGTTCCCAGGGACATCACCGTGGTCGCGGCCGACTCCTACCATCTGCCGTTGCCGTTCCTGCCCGACGTCTCCGGCACCTGCCGCGACGAGGTCGGTTTCGCTGCCGCGGTGTGGACCGAGACGATCCGCCGGCTCAACGAACCAGATTCCGAACCCCGGGAGATGTTGGTACCGGTCGCGTGGCACGAGGGCGCGACCCTGGCCGAGGTTCGGGGGCCGTAACCGCACTTTCCACCCTGGCGCAGCGGTGCGTCCTGAGGGTTAGGGAACGCTGATCAATCATGTCCCGGCTGCGGCGCACCGGATCGGGCGATCCGCTACCCCACATCTGTGACCCGTACGCCCGATACGACCACGAGATGTGGTGGTCCCGGCTCATCCCGCCCCGGCACGTCCTGGGTAAGTCCCTGGGAGTGGTGTAAGTAGGGAGGTCCCTCGAAGCTCTTGGACGGCAGCGCGCGTGTCGTCGAGGTGCTGGGGGGTCATCGCGTGAGGCTTCTGTGAGAAACCGCCAAGT
>JBDHZQ010000059.1:0-15910 GCA_039811945.1 Propionibacteriaceae bacterium | reverse complement strand
GGCTCATCACAAAGCAGGGTGTGGATCGAGGTGAGGTTGGCTGGCGTGGCGGTCCCGGGGTGAGGGTCGAGGTCTTCCGATGATGGGAGTTCTCACACAGCCCTTCAGGAAGACCTCGACGTGTCTGACGCTACCTTCACGAGTCCGGATGTGACCACCTTCACGCGCTTGGACGAGCTTGGTCTTCAGGTGGTCGGGCAGCAGGTCGAGCCGGGCCGGGCGGTGCTGGTCTGTCGGGTGGTCGGGCCGGATGACTGGTGTCGGCGGTGTGGCTGCCAAGGCCGGGTTCGGGACACGGTGCTGCGTCGCTTGGCGCATGAGCCGTTCGGGTGGCGTCCGACGACGCTGCTGGTGATCGTGCGCCGCTATCGCTGCGCAGACTGCGGCCATGTGTGGCGCCAAGACATGTCCCGGGCGGCCGAGCGGCGTTCGAAGCTGTCGCGGGCGGCGCTGCGGTGGGCGCTAGTCGCGCTGGTGGTCCAACACCTGACCGTGGCCCGGATCGCTGAGGGTCTGGATGTGTCGTGGAACACCGCGAATGACGCCGTCCTGGCCGAAGGCAAGCGGCGGTTGATCGACGACCCGGCCAGGTTCGACGGTGTGACCACGGTCGGGGTCGATGAGCACGTGTGGCGGCACACCAGGCGGGGTGACAAGTACGTGACGGTGATCATCGACCTGACCCCGATCCGGACCGGGACCGGGCCCTCACGACTGCTCGACATGGTCGAGGGCCGCTCCAAGGCCGCGTTCAAGACCTGGCTCGCGCAACGCCCCCAGGCGTGGCGCGACGCCGTGGAGGTGGTCGCGATGGACGGGTTCACCGGATTCAAGACCGCCACCGCTGAGGAACTCCCCCAGGCGACGGCGGTGATGGACCCGTTCCACGTGGTCCGCCTCGCCGGTGACGCCCTGGACCAGTGCCGCCGACGCGTCCAACAAGCCCTCCACGGCCACCGCGGCCGAGCAGCAGATCCCCTGTTCCGAGCCCGCCGCACCCTCCACACCGGCGAAAGCCTGCTCACCAGCCGACAACACGCCCGACTAGACGCCCTGTTCGCCGACGATGACCACGTCGAGGTCGAAGCCACCTGGTGCATCTACCAAGACCTGATCGCCGCCTACCGGGAACCCGACAAACAGACCGGCAAGACCCGGATGGAACAACTCATCGCCAAGCTGAACCATGCGGTCCCCGCCGGGCTGACCGAAGTCGCCACGCTGGGCCGCACGCTCAAGAAGCGGGCCGTCGATGTGCTCGCGTTCTTCGACCGGCCAGGCACCAGCAACGGACCCACCGAAGCGATTAACGGCCGCCTCGAGCACCTCCGCGGCTCCGCCCTCGGGTTCCGCAACCTGACCCACTACATCGCCAGGAGCCTGCTCGAGACCGGCGGGTTCAGACCCCTGCTACACCCTCGATTGTGATGAGCCGGATTTTCGATGCCGGCGTCAGCGCAGCGGCACGTCCTCCACGGTGCCGTGGCGCCGCGCGCGCTCGGCGGAGAACACCATCAGGTGACCCTGGAGGCTCTGACTCGCATCCGACGGAACCAGGCTGGCATCACCGGCGCGGAGCGCGGCAAGCACGGCGCGCATGAGACCCGCGTCCCCGCCCCAGTGACCCCCGCCGAAGTAGTCGTCCTGTTCGAGCGCCATGTCGATCACGCGGCGGTCTCCGGTCCGGAAGTCGTCCACGGTGATCACCTGGGAGTCAGTGTGGATCTCGCCGTGGCTGCCGAACAGTCGCGTGTGCCTGGCGCGCATGGTGGTGAACGCCGTCATCGTGAACGAAGCCGTGAGACCGCCGGCGAACTCGAGTTGCACGACCTGATGGTCCACGACGTCGTTGTCGCAGGCGTACACACACCGCCCGTACGGCCCGTCGCGGAGAGCCGCCATCGTGCCCGCCACGCTGGTGTCAGCGGTGACGACCGACAGCGGCCAATCGGTGTACCCGCTTTCGGCCAGCCCGACGTACAACTTCTTGGCCGAATACGGGCAGACCGACTCGATCCGTTGCGGGCATTCCAAGCAGCGATCCGCCGCTCCCTCCGGTTGGTGAGCCCGGGTGAAATGCCCCGTGGAACCAAAGCTGCTCACTCGCTCGCAGCGACGTCCGGCGATAGCCAGCAGCCAGTCGAGGTCGTGACACGACTTCGCGAGCAGCATCGGGCTCGACTCGGACTCCTTGCGCCAGGCCCCCCGTACGTACGAATGGGCCGCGTGCCAGTAACCGACCGGCTCGTGGTGCTCAATGCTCTGCACATCGCCGATCGCGCCCTCCGCGAGCAGTGCCTGCAAGCGCAAGGTATGGGGGGTGTAACGCAACACGTGACAGACCGCGAACAACACCCCGGCCTTCTCCACCGCAGCGACGACTCGGCGACACTCGTCGGCGGTCGGTGCGATCGGCTTCTCCAGCAGGATGTGGTACCCGGCTTCGGCCGCCTTGATCGCCGGCTCCACGTGGTAGGCGTCCTGGGTTGCGATGATGACCAGATCAGCGAACGCCGGGCGAGACAATGCCTCTTCCCACGTCTCGAACACGTTCTCCGGCGGGATCGCGTGCCTCGTCGCGAAGTACGCCCGACGCTCCGGATTGCGTTCTGCCACCCCGACCAGCACACCTTCGGCAGGGTGCATGCCCACGTATTCGCCGTACCCCGACCCACGCGCACCGGCCCCTACCACGAGCACCCGGGGCCGCACGACGGGCGACAACCGCGGTGCGGCAACTTCACCGGACATCGAAGGACTCCCCCACGCCCGGACGGCTCAGCTGGGTCGCGGTCATCTCAGGCACTCGGGAGGCGATCAGGCCCACCCCCCGGTCGTTCAGCAGACCTTGGTGGATGAGGAACCCCCGAGGTGCAGACACCGCCCTGACGAAGTCGACAGTCTCCTTCATCGCAGCCCACGGCCCGTACGCGGGTATGCCCACGACGTCCACACCAGCCGGCACCGTCGCGAGGCTGTCACCGGGATGGAAGAAGGTCGGCTCCCCCTCAGCCGTCACGACCAGGCCGACGTTGCCGATCTGCGGGATGTCGCGGTGGATGATCGCGTGCAGCCCGCCGACCGCCGACACGGTGACGCCGCCGAACGACGCCGAGGTGTCGGCGGCGAGCGGTCGGGCGCGCGGGAGGGGTACGGCATCGACCACCTGCGGCTCGACGTAGACCGACGCGTCGGGGTTGGCGGCGAGCAGGGCGGGTACGGCAGTGGGGTCGACATGGTCGGGGTGCTGATGGGTGACGAACACAGCGTCGAGTTCGGTGAGTCCGTGCCAGGCGTCCGAGAAATTGCCCGGGTCGAAGAGGAGTCGTCGACCGTCGACCTCGACGAGAACAGCCGAATGCCCGAGGTGCGTGATGCGCATGCGTCACACCTTGCCACGGGTGCTATCCGGCGAACAGCCCACCGACCCGCCGACCTGCTTCGACGACCTCGTCGAAGCTGACGTCGAGGTGGGTCACCGCCCTGACCGCTCGGGACCCCACGACGGTCAACGCCACTCCTGCCTGGCGCGCCGCGGCCGCGACGTCGGCGGCGACCTGGTCTCCTGTGTTCATGACGACGATGTTGGTCTCGACGGCGTCGACGTCGACGACCCCGTCGGCCCGCTCGGCTACCGTTTCTGCGAAGGCCCTTGCCGCAGCGTGATCGTCGGCCAGCCGGGCCACGTTGTGGTCGAGCGCGTACAGACCGGCCGCGGCCAGTAGGCCGGCCTGCCGCCACCCGGCGCCCATTCGTTTGCGCTGGATTCGAGCCCGGGCGATCCGGTCTGCCGTACCCACCAGCACTGAACCCACCGGAGCACCCAAGCCCTTCGACAGGCACAGGCTGACCGTGTCGGCGATCTGGCCGTACCTGGCCAAGCTCACCCCCGTCGCGACCGATGCATTCGCCAACCGGGCACCGTCGAGGTGGACGGCGATGCCGTACTCGTCGGCAGCCGCCCTGACTGCGTCGAGCCGCTCGAGCGGCTGCACGCTGCCACCCCCGAAGTTGTGGGTGTTCTCCAGCGCCACGACGCCGGTCTCGACGATGTAGGGCCGCGTCCCGATCGAGAACATGCCGGTCACGAGGTCGGGGTCCACGACCCCGCGCGTGGAGGCGAAGGTGCGGGTCGTGACGCCGCTGAGCATGCCGTGAGCGCCCATTTCGGCCCTGACCACGTGGGCTTGGGCGTCGCACAGCACCTCGGTGCCGGGCCCGGCCAACAGCCAGATGCCCAGCAGGTTCGCCAGTGATCCGGTCGGCACGAACAGCCCGGCCTCGTGGCCCAGCAGAGCGGCGACCCGCGCCTCCAACGCGGCAACGGTGGGGTCTTCGCCGAATACGTCGTCGCCGACGTCGGCCGCGGCCATCGCGGCGCGCATCCCTGCGGTGGGCCGCGTCAACGTGTCACTGCGCAGGTCGATCACCGCCGTGGCCCCTCCGTCAGAAATCCATGGGCGAGAAGTCCTGAACCGCGTTGCGGTGGTTGGGTGCGTTCGCGCTGAGCCGGTCCGCCACGAAGAAGGCCAACTCCAGGGACTGCCGCCGGTTGAGCCGGGGATCGCAGACGGTCTCGTACCGCTCCGACAGTTGCGCTTCTCGCACGTCGACCGTACCTCCCACGCACTCCGTGACGTCGTCGCCGGTCAGCTCGAAATGCACGCCGCCCGGCCACGTGCCGAGTTCCTCGTGAACGTCGAAGAAGCCGTCCAACTCGGCCACCACGTCGTCGAACGAGCGGGTCTTGAACCCCGTCGTCGACGAGTAGGTGTTGCCGTGCATCGGATCGCACACCCACGCGACCTTGCGCCCGCTGGCCTCGACGGCCTCGATGATCGGCGGCAGGACATCTCTGACCTTCGACTTGCCCATCCGGGTGATGAAGGTCAGCCGGCCCGGTTCGACGTCCGGATCCAGGCGCTCGGCCAGTTCGACCGCTGCGGAAGCAGTGGTCGACGGTCCGAGCTTGACGCCGATGGGATTACGCAGCGCGCGCATCAGCTCGACGTGGGCTCCGTCGATCTGCCGGGTCCGCTCACCGATCCAGACGAAGTGACCACCGACGTCGTACGGCAGACCCGTACGCGAGTCGATCCTGGTCAACGCGTGTTCGTAGTCGAGCAGCAAGGCCTCGTGGCTGGCGTAGAAGTCGACGGTCCTGAACGCTTCGTCGTCGACGCCGCACGCCACCATGAACGCCAAGGCCCGGTCGATCTCGTCGGTCAGTCCCTCGTACCGCTTCGACACGTTCAGGTTGCGCACGAAGTCGCCGTTCCACGAGTGCATGCTCCGCAAGTCGGCGAAACCGCCCTTGACGAAGGCGCGCACCAGATTCAGGGTCGCCGCCGACGCGTTGTAGACGTCGAGCAGTCGGGTCGGGTCGGGTTCGCGAGCCTCGGGTGAGAAATCGAACCCGTTCACGGCATCGCCGCGGTAGGCGGGCAGAGTCACCCCGTCGCGGCTTTCGTCGTTGCTCGACCTGGGCTTGGCGAACTGGCCGGCAATCCTGCCGATCTTGACGACCGGCACCTGGGCTGCGTACGTCATGACCACCGCCATGCTCAGCAGCACCCTCAGCCTCCCGCGGATCGAGGCAGCGTTCACGCCAGACAAGGTCTCGGCGCAATCGCCCCCTTGCAGGATGAACGCGTTACCCGAAGCCACAGCGGCGATGCGCTCCTTCAGTTCGTCGCATTCACCGGCGAACACCAAAGGAGGCAGGGTACGGAGTTTGGCGATCGTGTCGGCCAGCTTCGTGGCATCCCGATAGAGCGGCTGCTGCACGGGTTGCAGAGCATGCAGCGCGTCGAGGGCCGGGATGAGGTCGGTCACGACGGGCAAGGCTACCCGTCGGCGGTGGGGAGGCTCAGGTCGGTTCCGTGTCCTGGTATCCCTGCTCGATCGCGTACAGCGTCAGCTCGACCCGGTTGTGCAACTGCAGCTTGCGCAACACGTTCTGCACGTGGTTCTGGACGGTTCGATGCGACACGAACAGTTCGTCGGCGATCTCCCGGTACGCCATCCCTTTCGCCACGCGTCGCAGCACCTCGGTCTCCCGCGTGGTCAACACCGGGCCTATCTCGCTGTGGCGGGTCGCGTCGCTGACCATCCGCCGGAACTCGCCCAGCACCAGGCCGGCGAGGCCGGGGGTGAACACAGCGTCACCGTCTGCCGTACGTCGGACGCCCTCGCGCAACTCCTCCGGCGACGCCGACTTGACCAGGTAGCCCTTGGCGCCCGCCTTGACCGCACGCAGCACGTCCTCGCGCTCGCCGGAGGCCGAGATCACCAGCACGTGCATCGCGGGGAACTCCTTGAGCAGAATCTCGGTGCAGGTCGGCCCGTCGGGATCGGGGATCTGGAGGTCCATGACCAGGACGTCCGGCCGCGTGGCCCGAGCCCGTCGCAAGGCTTCTGCGCCGGTCGCTGCCGTGGCGACGATCTGGAATCCGTCAGCGGTCAGGTCGTCACTCAGCGCTTCGATCCACATCGGATGGTCGTCGACGAGCATCACCCTCCGGCCGCGCCCTTGCGGCTCGTCTCGCATCGCCTGCTCCGTTCTGTCGGGCCGTTACTGCACAGGGATTCGTAGTTCCCATTCAACTCCCCGGCCGGGCAACGCCGTGAGGAGGGCTTGCCCGCCGAGATCGCGCACGCGGCCGATGATCGAGTTCTGCACACCCACGTGCCCGTTCTCCCCGGCGGCCATGAGGTGCTCTTGCGACGCCCCCACCCCGTTGTCCCGGATCGAGATCACGACGTCGTCGTCCTCGTGCTCGAGCAGCAGCCAGGCGCGGGCGCCCGGCCCCGCATGCTTGGCCACGTTGGTCAGGATCTCGGTGACGACGGCGTCGATCTCGTCGGCCAGTTGGGTCGAGACGCGGACTTCGTCGGCCATCGTCGAAATCGTGACGCTGCTCGTGGCGTGGCGGTCCAGGACCGAGGCGAGATCCTTGTACGACGCATCCGGCGAATCGGGCATCGACCGGTCCTGCAAGAGGGCTCGCAGTCGCATCTCCTGCTCGCGAGCCAAGGCAGCGAGCCGTACCCCTCGAGGGCCCAACCCCGGGCCCTCCCGCTCGGTCAAGGCCAAGACCTGGAGCACACCGTCGTGGACGATCCGGTTGAGGCGCTCCCGCTCGGCCAACGCAGCGGAGGTCGCGAACGCCCGATCCCGGTCCTCGCTGCTCGACAGGAGCAAGTCGACGAGCAGACCCGCTCCGGCCGCGGTCAGCGACATCACGACCGTCTCGGCCCACAGCGCCGGCTGCCAGCCGGGAGCGACCGCGACCTTCAACAGGCCGAAGAGAAGTCCGACCCCCATCCCGAGCCAGAGGTTGCGCAACATCGCGACCGAGATCGCCGCGCAGACGGCCCAGTAGACGGTGATGGTCAGGAAGTCACGGTGGTAGATGGGTCCGAGCACGTAGGCCGACGACACGACCAGTGCCGCATTGACGACCACGTCGGCGACGACCCACCACTTGAGCCGAGGCGCGGTCAACTTGCTGTAGGCGAATCCGCACAGGGCGGTCCAGATCACCATGACCAGGCAGGCGGCGACGAGCATGCCTTGATGGGCGACGTCGCGGAAGCGGACGATGTTGACCAGCAGGGCGTGCACCGCGAGCGCGATCCGGAGCCAGTGGAGCACCCGGAACAGTGGCGCCAGCAGCAGTTGCGATGCGGCCGCGTGCCGGCTCCCGACGATCGAGAGCGGTGGCCAGGGCCTACTACGGTGCGGCAACGGATTCGGGCGGGGTGGGCTCGGGCAACGTCGTCTCGGGCAGCGTCGTCTCGGTCGGGCCGGGGGCCGGAGCCTGTGGGGCGGCCGTGTCACCAGGCGGAGTCACGGACCACTCGGTGGTCCCCGCATTCTCCCGGGCCAGCTTCGCCGCTCGGTTCGTGCCGGCGTACGCGTCGACGTACTCCTGCCCGGTCAGTTTCCGGATGGCCTGCATGACCTCGTCGGTGACCGCTCGGTAGTCGGCGTGATCGGCCGCACCGTCGGCCAAGTACGAGGAGAAGTCGAGTGGCGGCCCGATCCGGATTCCCGGGCGCTTCATGATCGGGATCCCGAACGGTCCACGGTGAAACTGGGTGCCGACGAAGCCGACCGGGACCACCGGCACACCTGCGCCCAGCGCCAAGCGGGCCACGCCGGTCCGGCCACGATGCAACCGCCCGTCACGCGACCGCGTGCCCTCCGGGAAAATCCCCACCAGTCCGCCGTCACGCAACACGTCCATCACCGGGGTGAGGCCCTCGGCACTAGCTCGACCGCCCGACCGATCCATCGGCACCTGGCCCACCGCGGTGAGGAACCAGGCGACGATCTTCGACTTGAAATCCTTTCCCGGATTGAACAATTCAGCTTTGGCCGGGAAGGTCAACCGCCGATGGATCATCGCGGGCAGCAGGAATGTCTCACCCGCCGACAGATGGTTGCCGGCCAGCACAGCACCGCCCCGCGAGGGGATGTTCTCCTCCCCCTCGATCCAGGGCTTGAACACGAATCGGCACACCGGCCTGAAGAGCAGGTACTTGAAGACGTGGTACAGCAACACCGAGCCTCTCACTGGCAGACGCTTCGCAGCCTATCGGTGAGGGCTGCGGTCTGACCTACGATGTGCCCGTGGCCAGCTCCGTTCTCCCTCGTGGCGTGAGTCGTACGGCGCTGCCGTACTCGGGCGGAAGCGGACGTACGGGGGTGCTGCTGATCCACGGATTCACCGGGTCGCCGGCCTCGCTTCGACCATGGGCCGAGGATCTGGTGTCGCGCGGGTACAGGGTGGAATTGCCCCTGTTGGCCGGTCACGGCACAGCGTGGCAGGACCTGGAGCGGACCGACTGGGTCGACTGGTACGGCAGTGCGGAGCGGGCCTTCGACTCGCTGTCCGCCGAGGTCGACCAGGTCGCCGTCTGCGCGCTTTCGATGGGCGGTTCCCTGGCGATCCGGCTCGCCGCGCGCCGACCAGTGCCGGCTCTCGTCCTGGTCAACCCGTCCGTGCGCTCGAACGACGTGCGCATGAAGGCGCTGCCGGTTCTGTCGCGGGTCGTACGGTCCCTCCCGGCGATCGGCGACGACATCGCCAAGCCGGGAATGTCGGAGCACGCGTACCCCCGCACGCCCCTGCGGGCGGCGGCCGCCCTGACTCGTCTGTGGAAAGAGGTACGGCACGACCTCCCCCACGTCACGTCTCCGTTGCTGATGTTCACTTCCGCCGTGGACCACGTGGTCGACCCTTCCTCGGCCCAACTGATCCGCTCGACGATCGGGTCGACCGACATCACGGAAGTGGGGCTCCCGAACAGCTACCACGTCGCCACCCTCGACTACGATGCGCCGACGATCTTCGACCAGACAGCGGCCTTCGTCGATCGGTTGACGGCCCAGGAATGAACGACGACGTCGACTCTCGGTTCCGGGCGCTGATCGAGGCGGAGTTCGGACCACTGACCGAGGTGGACGTACGAGACACGGAACCTCCGCCGGATTCGGCCGAGTCGCGTGCAGCCGTACCTCGACCGGGAGCGGACAACGGACCGGAAGAAGCCCCCCGACTCGGCCGTGACGAGACGGTCGAGTGGGACGCTCCCCGATCGGTGAGCCCGACGGGAGCCGAGTCGGCAGTCGATCCTCCCTCCGGGCATCGCACGTGGGTTCCCGCCGAGGAGGATGACGACTTTGTACCCCCGCCCATGCCGCCGCCGGTCGGTCGATTGGCCTTCGCCACGTGGATCGCTTTGGGGTTGATCGGGTTGGGTCTGGTCTCTATTCCCCTGCTGATATTGGGATTTCTGAGCACAGGTGATGCCATGTGGCTGTCGTTGGGCGGTCTCGGCGTCGGTCTGCTGATGCTCTTCACCCGTCTTCCGCGTGACCGTGATCCGGGCGACACCGGCGCGGTGATCTAGCCGTACCCACCGGTCAGCACATCCAAGTCGGGCCTTTTGAGCGGGCAGATTCGGCACGGATCAGGCGGCGTCGGGAGAGATTTCGGTACGGATCAGCCGCGGCTCTTCTGGCAGCTGAGCGTCTGGCTGGAAGGAGTTCCGCAACGCCAGAGACCCGGCGCGCAGCAGCCCCCTGCGTACCAAAACTGCCTCCACGTTCGACCCCAACCGAGTTTGAACGTTCAAGACCGGTTTGCGCGGTCAGATTCGGTACGGATCAGCCGCCGTCGCGGGCAGATTCGGTACGGATCAGGCGGCGTCGGGGCAGTTTCGGTACGGATCAGCCGGGCAGATTCGGTACGGATCAGCCGCCGTCGCAGAGTCTCGGTAGGGATCGGCAAGCCGTGAACGGCTTGAAGAAGAGGTCAGCCGGACAAGAACGCGTCGCGCAGACGACCACGGCGGGCACCCGGCCGCTCGCGCCGCCAAGGCCAGAAGGCCGAGGTCAAACCCGGGGGCTCGGACATCGAATGTCGGGCCAGGTCAGCCGCACCGATGAGCCCGGCGTCGTTGCGGAAGTGGGCGACCTTGATGTTGGCATTCGGCCGGTACCCGCGACCCGTCAACGTACGTTCGAACGCCGAGTTGGCGGGCCTCAACAACAGCGCACCTGCCTCGCTGACCCCACCACCGACGACGAACAGTTCGGGGTCCAGAGCCGCCGCCAGGTTCGCCATCCCTCGACCGAGCCACGTCCCTACGTCGGCCAGCAATTCACTGGACGGCTGATCTCCGGCCAGGGCCGTCCGGGTCACGAGAGGCCCGGTGATGGGCTGGCCGGCGGCGGCGAGCACGAGGTTCGCCGCTTGTGGCGTACCGGTCGCGATCAACTCGTTCGCCTCGCGCACCAACGCATTGCCACTGGCGTACTGCTCCCAGCATCCCCTGTTGCCGCAGGCGCACCAGTGCCCGTCGGGGACGATGGTCATGTGCCCCCATTCGCCGGCCATGCCGTACGAGCCACGAAACAACCGGCCGTCGATGATCAGGGCACCACCGATCCCCGTACCCAACGTGATGCACACCATCACGCCCGTACCCTTACCGGCCCCGAAGCGATACTCGGCCCAGGCTGCGGCGTTCGCGTCGTTGTCGACGATGACGGGCAGGTCGATGCGGGTTCTGAGTCGGTCGCGCAGGGGCTCGTTGCGCCACGACAGATGCGGCGAGAACCGTACGGTGGCCTGCTCGCTGTCGACCCAGCCGGCTGCCCCGACACCCACTGCGGCCACCAAAGGGTGCAGGCGGCGCAGCTTTCCGACGACGTCGACGATGACGTCTTCCACCACCGCTGGACCGGCACTCGGTGTGGGCGTCACGAGCCGGTCGATGATCGTTCCGTCGGGCGTCACTACTCCCGCGGCAACTTTGGTGCCTCCGATGTCGACCCCGATACTCAGCACCCGCTCCACCTCTCTCGATCGCCAGTCAGGATAGTTCGATCAGGTGTGCCCCCGGCGGAGGCAGATCCAAGGCCGCCCGTAACCGACGGGCGATCACCTGGGCCGAGAACGTGTGCTCCACGAGTGCGCGCCCAGCAACTCCGGCCGCCCGGGCGAGTTCCAGGTGGTGCAGGTACGGCAGGGTCGCGGCGGCGATCTCGGCCGGGTCTTCGGGATCGACGACTCGCCCGGAAACGCCGTCGATCACGGTCTCCGGCGCTCCCCCGGACCGCCCCACGACGACCGGCAGACCGGTGGCCGCCGCTTCCAGGAACGACAGGCCCAGCCCTTCGGCGTACAGCCCGCCCACTCTGGTCCGAACCGGCAACAGGAACACCCGTGCCTGAGCCAGCACCCGAGCCATCGCCTCGTGCGGCACCGGTGGCAGCACGGTCACCGACTCCAGGTCGGCGGCCTCCCGCCTCAGTCGTACGGCTTCCCGCCCCGAGCCCACGATCACCAGTCGGGCCTGTCCACAGCCGGCCAGGATTCGCGGCCAGGCCGCCAGGAGCCGATCGAATCCCTTCTGCCGTACGAAACGGCCGGCCGCCACGACGACAGGCTGATCCGACGGACCGGCCATGGGGAACGAGACCAGGTCGACCGGCGGCGGAAGGTGAACCAGCTTGGCGCGATCCGCCTGGACCAGCGCCTGCTCGATCCTGGATCGCGTATAGGTGGAGATGTAGCCAAGGGCGTCGACCGTGCGGCCGATTCTGCGCAGAGCTCGACGGGCAACGGGAACGCGCGACCACCACACCTCGTGTCCATGGCTGAGCGCCACGACACGTCGAGCGCCGCCCCTACGCAGCGACTCGGCCAGCAGCCCGAGCGGCGCAGCGGCGCCGATCAAGACCCGGGTGATGCCGTACTGCCGGAGCAGGCGGCGCGCCGCGCGGGCGACGCGCGGTGTGGGCAGCAGCGGCCCGGACAGGCGGACGACCGGGAACGGGAGCTCGGCATCGTAGGTCGAGGTGCCGAGCGCAGGACGTTCGTGTCGGGTCAGGACGACGACGTGGTCGTCGAGAAGACCGCACCCCGTACGGACGAAACTTTCGATTCCGCCCACACGGGGAGGAAAGTCGTTCGTGACGACCAGGGTGCGGTGGCCGACGTCAGGCGACGCGACGACCGCCCATGAACGGCATGGACGTGACCGGAGCCGTCGTGACACCCGACCGCGGGTTCGCCGCGTGGACGATCATGCCGTTGCCGATGTACATGCCGACGTGGCTGATGCCGGAGTAGTAGAAGACCAGGTCACCGGGCTGCAACTGAGACAGACCGACCGGAGTGCCGACTCCGAACTGGGCCTGCGACGTGCGCGGCAGGCTCACGCCGACCGAGCGGTACGCCGCCGAGGTCAGACCGGAGCAGTCATAGGCGCTCGGACCGGTGGCGCCCATGGAATAGGCCTTGCCGACCTGCGCGAGAGCGAACGAGAGCGCGCCCTGCGCCCGGCTGCTGGCCGTGCCGCTGACGACCGGCGTGACCGTTTCGGTCACACTGCGCGACGTGGTGGTGGTCTGGCCGGCGGCGAGGCGGGCAGCCGCGTCGGCCTGACGCTGTTCTTCGAGCTTGCGCTTCTGGTCGGCGGTCAGCTTGGCGAGCAGATCCTCGGCGGCCTTCACCTTCGCGTCCGACTGCTTTTTGAGATCGGCCAGTTGCTGGGCGTCGGCCGAAATCGCATCGCTCTTGGCCTGCGCGGAGCGGGACATGTCAGCCAGATTCGCCTGTGCCGACTGGTAGTCCTGGAGCAAAGCGTTGGTGTTGTCGTTGACCTTCTGGACGGTCGAGAGCTGGTTGAGGAAGGACTCGACATCTTCGGTGACCAGAAGCTGGGTGGTGGTGTCCATGCTCCGGGAGCGGTACTGCTGGAGCGCCACCTGCGCCACCTGGGCGCGGAGCGCCGCAACCTTGTCGGACTGGGCCGCCGAGTCAGACTGGATCTGGCTCAGTTCCTTCTCGCTCTTGGCCTTCTGCTCTTGAGCCGCCGCGTACTGCATGTCGATCTCGCTGGCTTGCTGCTCGAGCTGCTCCAGCTGCGCCTTCGCTCCGTCGACGGTGTCAGGGTCTGCCTGGGCCAACATGCCCCCCGACAGCACCAGTGCGCCTGACAGAGCGAGGGCCGACAGACCGAGACCGACCTTTCGCTTCAGAGTGCTCACTCTCGTCCCTTCGGTTCGCCGACAACGGCCATGGGCCGCGTACATCCTGAGAAAACCTAAGGGAAAACCCGAGAAAACGCCAATCGAAGGCTCAAATTTCTCAGATTTCGAGCGCCTTCGTCAGGAACAGGCCCGTTCCTGTGGCACCAGTCGCAAGGGAGGAACGAGTCCCGACGAGGTGAGCGCGCCGATCGCCGCCTGTTCGGCAGCATCGAAGCTCAGTTCCTCCTCACTGGGCACTCCCATGAGCACCGACACGATGCAGTCGGCACAAGCGATGTCTCGTACGGCGCACGTGCCGCAGTCAATGGTGATGGTCGACATGTCTGGCACCTTGCCGGGCCCGACTGACACTTTTCTGCGGTCCCGCCTCCGTGGTCGGGTCGTCGAAACTTGTCAGTGCCCCCTCCTAGCGTCACCCGACATGACGGCACAACCTCTGCTGCTCGACCAGGTCACCCACCTGGCCGACGTCACCTTCTGCGTCGTGGACCTGGAGACGACAGGCGCGGCGGAGAGCAGTCAGATCACCGAGTTCGGGGCAGTAAAGGTGCGCGGCGGTGAGGTGCTGGGCGAGTTCCAGACCCTGGTGAACCCTGACATCCACATCCCGGCGATGATCACCGACCTCACCGGCATCACCGACTCGATGCTCCGACCGGCGCCGAAGCTGCCGGAAGTACTTCCCCAGTTCCTCCAGTTCGCCCATGGCTGCGTGCTGGTCGCCCACAACGCCCGCTTCGACGTTGGGTTCCTCAAGCGAGCCTGCGACTCCCTCGGCTATCGGTGGCCGCAGCCGCAGGTCGTGGACACGGTCGGCTTGGCCAGGTCTGTGCTGATGCGCGACGAGGTGCCGAACTGTCGCCTCGCGACACTCGCCCGCCACTTTCACGCGGAGACGACGCCCAACCACCGGGCCCTCGACGACGCCAGGGCGACGGTTGACGTTCTCCACGGTCTCCTGGAGCGCGTCGGCAACCTTGGGGTGCACACTCTCACCGACCTCGTCGAGGTCAGCCGCAAGGTGTCGCCGGCCCGAAGGGCTCGCCGCACCTGGGCTGCCTCTTTGCCGGAGAAGCCGGGCGTCTACGCGTTCGTGCTCGACTCCCTGGATTCGGACGGCCCTCGCCGCGAGGTCCTCTACGTCGGCACGTCCCGCAACATCAAGCGCCGCGTCCGCACCTACTTCACCGCGTCGGAGACTCGGTCTCGCATCGACGAGATGGTGCGGGTCGCGACCGGCGTGGAGGCGACCGTCTGCCGTACCCCCCTGGAAGCGAGCGTGCTCGAACTCCGGTTGATCGCTGCGCACGCCCCCCGCTACAACCGGCGGTCCAAGCGACCGCACAGACTGACGTGGCTCAAGCTCACCCAGGAGGCGTTTCCCCGGTTCTCGCTCGTGACCAGGCTGACCGCCGACGGCGCTCGCTACTTCGGCCCGTTCAGACAGCGATCGACGGCCGAGGACGCGTTACTCGCCTTATACGACGCATGCCTGGTCCGGCGCTGCGGCGATCGCCTGTCGGTGAGACGGGCGCGGCCAGCCTGTGCGCTGGCCGAGTTGGGACGCTGTGTCGCCCCCTGCGAGTTGGGCGAGGGGGCTGCCCGCTACGGCGCCATCGTCTCCGCGGTCGAAGACGTCCTCGACGGTGACATTCGGCCCGTGCTCGACGCAGCTCGGCGACGGCTTCAGAGGCTGGCCTACGAGGAACGCTACGAGGAGGCCGACCAGGTCCACCGGCGGGTGAGCGCGTTCGAGGCGGCCGCGCTCAAATACGTCCGGGTCGGCAGCCTCGCCCGATGTCCGGAGATCCTCGCCGCCAAACTGACCGACCATGGCTGGGAGATCCACGGGGTTCGCCACGGCCGCCTGGTCGCGGCGGCGGTCTGCCGGCCCGGCGATGACCCGTGGCAGGTGGCCGACAGCGCGATGGCAGTGGCCGAGACCGTACCCGCTCCCGTCCCACCTGCTCCGGCCGCGACCATCGAAGAGACCGAACGCATCGCCGACTGGTTCGAGTCCGGAGGTGTGCGAATCATGAGAATCGAAGGGAGTTGGTCGTGGCCGCTGCATTCGGGCCGCCGGCTCGTCGGGTTCGACGTCGACGATGTTCGTCCTTAAGGAAGCGCTGATCAATGCTGTTCCGAGCGAGGACGTGCCGGACTCCGATGAGCCGGTACCACCACATCTCGTGGTCGTACCGGGCGTACGGGTCACAGATGTGGGGGTAGCGGATCGCCCGATCCGGTGCGCCGCAGCCGGGACATGATTGATCAGCGCTTCCCCAGGCGTCGGAGACTACGATGCGGGAATGATCACCGCGATCGTCTTTGTGCAGG
>JBDHZQ010000058.1:0-15984 GCA_039811945.1 Propionibacteriaceae bacterium | reverse complement strand
GCCGTCGTCGACATCGACCTGCTCGGCACGTTCAACACGGTCAAGGCGGCCGCTCCCCATCTACGACTCCCCGGCGCGAGCATCGTGGCCATTTCGGCGTACGGCATCCCCGTGCCATTCCAGGCCCACGTGGTCGCGGCCAAGGCAGGCGTCGACGCCCTCGTGAAGACCCTGGCGGTCGAGTGGGGCCGACGTGGCGCACGGGTCAACGCCATTGTCCCAGGGCCTATCGACGGGACCGAAGGCATGCGTCGACTCGCCGCCACCGAGGCCGAGCGGGAACGGATTCGTGACGGGGTACCGCTGGCGAGGTTGGGTGAGGTCGGCGACATCGCCGCGGCTGTCGTGTGGCTCGCCAGCCCCGCAGCGTCGTACGTCACCGGGGTCGTGCTGCCCGTCGACGGAGGCCACAACCTGCTCGGTGCGGCAGAGACGTACGCCCTACTGCGCAGTCTGACCCCGTAACCCCGGCGGCTCGGGCGGCAGTTGGGCCACTCATGCCAACCTCTGTCCGACGGGGCAGGCTCAGTTCTACAGTTCGGCTGTGTCCGACAGTCACGTGTTGTTCTTTGCTGCCTCAGGTGAGGTCACCGAGCATTCCGTCGACGACCTGAACGACCTTCTCGCTCGCGACGACGGGTGGTTCTGGATCGACGTTCCCGAACCTGACGACACCTTCACCGCCCAGGTGGGCGACAAGGTGGGCCTCCATCCGAAGACCGTCCAGGCGATCCTCACCCGCAATCACGTCGCCCGGGTTCACACCCACGAGGGCCGCATGTTCGTCGTGCTGCACAAACCCTTCCGAGGGGCCAGCGGACACGTCCACTACCTGGAGCTGAACATCATCGCGGGGCCGAAGTACGTCATCACGACCCACGGTCCCAAGAACCCCTCGGTGTCGCTGGAGACCTTGGTCGAGGACACCGAGGCGATCCGCCACCGTGTCCTCTCCGGCCGGATCAAGCCGGCCACTCCGGTGGCGTTGTCGGGAGCGATCGTCTCGGCGATGTGCCGCGACATCGAATCGATGGTGAACACGCTCGCCCAAGAGGTCGGACAATTGGAGCAGAGGGTCATGTTCCGTGCCGACAACGAGAAGCCGCAGGCCTTCCTCGTCGAGTTGTTCGGCACCCGGCACGCGTTGCTGACGATCCACACGATGGCGAGCCAGGCGACCGAGATTTTCGTCCGGGCCGCGCACCTGCTGCCGGACTGGTCCAAGGCCGACCACAAGGTGCTTGGCGACGTGCGTGACCAGTACCAGCGGCTCGCCCGGATCAGCGCCGCCCAGCTGCAATTCCTCGAAGGGGTCACGGAGTACTACCGAGCCCGGACCGACACCAAGATGGCGTTCGCCGCTGAACGGTTGGCGGTCATCGCGGCGGTCACCTTGCCGGTCACGGCCATCAGTTCGGTGCTCGGCATGAATGTGATCGTGTACGACGGTTTCCGCCCGGTGGAACTGTCGATCCTGCTCGGCCTGATGGCGGTGCTGAGCATCGTGCTGCTGATCTGGACCAAGCGCCAGGGCTGGTGGTGATTGGAGGTACGGCTGCCTGCCCCGGCTCGTCTGCTTCTGCCCGACGAGCCGCGCAAGCCGTACCTCGTGCTACTTGAGCGTTCCTTGGGACACCGACCCCTGCAACTGACGCTGGAAGATGACGTACACGACCAGAACGGGCGCCACGGTGATCACGAACGCCGCGAACTGCGCGCCGAAGTTGACGTCGTAGCCGGCGGACACGGTGAACGCCGCAAGCCCTTGACTCAGCACGTAGTTGGTGCGGTTCGTGTTGAGCGCGACCGGCAGCAGGAACTGGTTCCACAAGCCCAGGAAGTTCATGATCGCGACCGTTGCCAGGCCTGGCTTGGCCATCGGCAGGTAGATCCGGAAGAACGTCACCCAGGCGTTGGCCCCGTCGATCTGCGCCGCCTCACCGATCTCGTCGGGAAGCGAACGGAAGAAGGCGTACAGGAAGAACACGGTGAACGGGAGCGCGAACGACACGTACGTGACGATCAGGCCCTCACGGGTGTTGAGCAGGCCGATGTTCTGCAGTTGTTTGAACAACGGCACGATCGCCAGGAAGACCGGGATCATCAAACCGCCGAGCATCAGGTAGTAGATGCCGCGCATGATCGCGTGGCCGAGCCGACTATTGGGCATGTCGAACCTGGCGAGCACGTAGGCACACATGGCTCCCAGCAGCATGACCAAGACCAGCGAGAAACCCACCACGTAGACGGTGTTGAGGAAGTACTGCCCGATCCCGGCGGTCGTCCAGGCGCTGATGTAGTTCTCGAGTTCGAACGACTTCGGCAGCGAGAACGGGGAGCCGAAGATCTCACTGGTCGTCTTGAACGACGTCATCAACGTCCACAAGAGGGGAAGGATCACGATCATCGCCCACAACACCAAGACGAAGTGCGACGAGATCGTGACGAGACCGTCACCGAGACGAGGCGATGTACGGCGGGTCTGTGCGGTCGCGCTCATGCGAGGGTCACCCGGTCGCGGCCGCCGGTGAGAGAGTTCACGAGGAAGACCAGCGCGGCGAAGATCATCGTCATCGCGCCGATCACGACACCCATGGCGCAGGCCATGCCGAACTGGCCCTTGGTGATCGCCGTCGTCAGCAACTGCTGGCTCATCGTCAAAGTGGTGTTCTCGGGGCCACCGAAGGGGAACAGGGTCTGGGCGTAGACGTACATGTCAATCGCCATGATCCCGAGGTAGATATAAGCGGTCTGCACGTTCTCGCGGATCAACGGCACCGTAATGCTGACGGCCGTGCGGAAGCGCCCAGCTCCGTCGATGCGAGCGGCCTCGTAGATCTCCGCTGGAATGCCTTTGATGGCGGCGATGAACAGCACCATGTAGAAGCCGACCATGCTCCATACGACGACCGCCATCATGGTGGGCATCGCTGTCCGTGTGTCACCCAACCAGGGGAAGGACTTGAACTGCTCGAACCCCATGCTGGTCAGTAGTCCGTTGACGAGACCTAAGTTCGGATCCATCATCAAGGTGAACATGAGGCCTGCCGCGACGGCCGGGATCGTGTACGGGAAGAACGAGATCACTCGATAGAAGCCGGCTCCCCCGAGACCTCGGGTCTGCCCGTGCGAGGCACCACCGACCGTGACCATCGTCGCCAAGGCGAGGGCCAGCACCACGATCACGAACGGCAACACGATGGCCAGGAATGTGTTGTTGAACATCGCCTTGCGGAACGTGTCGTCTTTCAGCAGCAACTGGTAGTTGGAGAGACCCACGAAGTCCTGAGTCGGGGAGAATCCGCTCCAGTTCGTGAATGAGTAAGCGATCGCCTGCAACATCGGCCAGACCACGAAGGTCAGGTACAGGGCGAGGGGCAGGACGAGAAACACCAGGAACAACGAGATGACGTCGAACCCGATGCGGCGTCGGCCCCGCCTCGCGCCGCCGGAAGCAGCGCGGAGCGGGGCCGACGTCGTCGGCGCAGTAGCAGCCATGGGAAACCTCTATCTGCGCCGACGGGGGCGCGTCAACCGGTCGACTACGAAACGTCGAGCTTCTTGACGTTCGGATCAGCCGCGACCTTGTCGACGATCGCCTGCAACTGCTTGCGCGCGTCGTCGGCGGTGGTCTTGCCCTCGAGGAACGAGTTGAAGACGACCAGGTTGTCCTTGTTGGTGCCGTAGTACTCGATGAACCGCCAGTGGAAGGTATTGGCCCCCGCAGCGGCCAACAAGCTGCTCTGCGACTTCAGCGCCGTGGAGCCGTACCCGTCGTCGGGAACCGTGTCCTTGACCACGGTCAGGGCGAGCCGGGTCTTGGCGAAGTTGGACGCCGCGTCCTTGCTCAGCATCGCCCGGAGAACCTCCATGCCGCCCGCCTTGTTCTTGCCCTTGCTCGGCACGATGAACGGCTCGCCCGCCGTGGCATGCAACGCCGAGGCAGGCAGCTTGGGCGAGGCCGAGATCGTGAGTTCCGGCATGCCGGTCATCTGGAAGCCGTCCTTGGTCTGCGACTTCATTTCGTTCTCGATCCAGCCGCCCGACGGGTAGAGCAGAGCCTCCTGGCCGTTGGACCACTGAGCCTGGGCTGCCGTGAACTGCGTGCCGGAGCCGCCGGGCTTCATGTAGCCGGCCTTGATGATGTCCTCCCACGCCTTGAACGCAGCGACGACGCTCGGCTGGCTGAAGCAACCGGGATCGAGCTTGTCGAAGTTCTTCTGGACGTCGAGGCCGCCCTCCTTGATGGCGCTGCAGATGATCGTCGTCAGGTAGTACGTGGCGGCTTCCTTGCCGAACAGGAAGAGGTACTTGCCCTTTTCCTTGGCCTTCGCGCCCAGATCCATCGCTTCGGCGTACGTCTTCGGCGGGGTCCAGCCGTTGTCCTTGAACAGGGAAGCCGAGTACCAGATGGCGTAGACAGTCATCGCGTAGTTGATCGCGGCCAGCTTGCCCCCGAAGGTGCCCGCTGCCTTGATCGCGTCGGCATACACCGTGTCGGAGATCTTCTTGCCCTCGTAGCTGTTGGCGTTGAGCACAGGGGTCAGGTCGTCGAGCTGGTCGAGGATCGTCGCAATGCCGATCGCACCGGCGCCGGAGTTGTCGACGAGGTCAGGCGGGTTGCCGCCCACGAAGCGGGGCTGCAGTTCCTGGGCGATCTGGGTCGAGGGCGACACGGTGACCTTGACGCCCGCCATCTTCTTCGTCAGCACGTTGCCGGCAAAGTCGACGTAGTCAGTCTTGTAACCACCGTTGAAGATGACCGCATCGACCGTGGACGTGCTCGGCACACCGAACGGGTTGTCAGCGCTCGTGGCGGCTGCGCCCGACGCACCGCCGGTCGCCGTGCTGGTGCTGCCGGATGCGCATGCCGAAAGGGGAGCTAATGCGGCGGCTGCGAGCCCGCCGATCAACAGGCTGCGCCGCTTGAGCGACGTGTTCTCCATAAGTTCTCCTCAGCTTCTCGCCGGGCCCCCCGCGGGCCCAAGTCGTTCTCTGGCGGCGTCCTTGCCGACAGGCCGGGACACTTGGCGCGTCCCTCGTTCGGCAATCTATCGGCGTAAGAGGAATTTGCAAGATTCAGCGCGCCGTCGTTATGGATTCGCGACGTGGCCGTCGCGCACGGCCGCCGCCCGCCCTCGCGCCGACACGTCACCCGTCCAAACGAAGCCGTCCCGCGTACTGCTGGCGCAAGGCGTTGTTGTGCTCGTCTCCTCCGGGCACGTTGGCCGAGATGAAGACCGGGGGCACGATGCCCCGTGCGCTGAGCCTTTCGGCGACCCCAAGCGTCAGCACTTGGGCGATGAATGCTGCCGTGATCGACGAGACAGCACCCATCACCAGACCCGCATCGAGCGTGAGTGTGGTGTCGCCGTACGGAGCCAAGTTGTCGATGACCACGTCGGCGATCTCGCTCAACCTCCGGCCGGACGGATGCTTGGACACGACCCGGCTGGTGTGGTCGAGGCTGGTGACGGCGATCAACCGGTGACCTGCCTGCTTGACCAGTTCGGCGACGCCGACGATAGACCCGTTCACGCCCGAGTTCGAGGCGATCAGGTAGATGTCGGCGGGGTCACGGGGATGTAACTCGAAGAGTTCCCGGGCCAGTCCTGGGTCGCGTTCGAGCGCCGGATCGGCGAGTTCGGACACCTGGTGGGTGCCGTAGAGGACGATGTCGCGCAAGGCGAGTCGCGACGTCGGGATGAGCCCGCCTGCGCGCCCCGCGATCTCCATCGCGAACGCCTCGGAGTGTCCCGTGCCGAAGGCCCGAATGACGCCACCGTTGGCCACAGCGTCGGCCATGAGGTCGGCGGCCGCAGAGATGGGCCCACTCTTGGCGGATTCGACCAGGGCCGGAAGCCGGCTGGTGATCTGGTCGAGGTAGGAATCGGCCGTACCTGACATGGGTTGGTCCTCTCGTCGCGGAGATCGTGGCTGTTGAATGGTTCCAGTCCTAACAGGTCGACGGCGGAGGAGGCTAGCGGCGTGCGGTACGTGGTGGGGGTCGATGCCGGTGGTACGTCGACACGCGCGGCTCTGGTCGACGAGACGGGCACGTGTTGGGGGTACGGGCGGGCGGGCGCCGGGAACCCCACGTCGGCCGGTCTCGACCTGGCGATGCGACACTTCGTCGACGCCGTGCGCAGCGCGATCGGAGACCATTCCCCCGACCTGGTCATGCTCACGCTGGCCGGCGGGCTGGGCCACGACATCCGCAGGGATGCCGGACGTGCGCTCCACTCCGCCGGCCTCGACGTCGCGGTGGAGGTCGAGGGCGACGTGGTCAGCGCTTACTTCTCCGCCACCCCAGACCCGGACGGGTACCTGGTGCTGTGCGGCACCGGAGCCACCGGCGCCAGGATCACCGACGGAGCACTGGCTGCCGTGTCCGACGGAATCGGGTGGCTGCTCGGCGACGAAGGATCGGGATTCTGGATCGGCCACCGAGCAATCCGCGCCGTCGCCGCGGATATCGAACAACGGGGGCCGGCGACGTCGATGACGGCGGCGGTCCTGGCCGGTATCGACGCCTCACCCCACTTTCGGGACACTGGAAACCGACGCTCGGAGATCTGGCACCTCATGCGCCACGTGTACGACAGGCGTCCGGTCGAATGCGCTGAATTCGCCCCGGTCGCGTTGGCTGCCTGGGGCGAGGGTGACCCGGTGGCCCTACGGATCGTGTCCGAGGCGGCGTCCGGGTTGATCGCCACCTGCGAGTCCATCGTCGCCGACGACGACCGGCCAATCGTCATGGCGGGAGGCCTGCTCTACGACGGCAGTCCCCTCGCCCAGGCGATCGAACAGCGATACCCGGGTCGATGTTTGCGAGCGGCCGACGGTACGGCGGGGGCCTCACTCCTGGCCCTTCGTCACCTCGGGGTCACAGCCGATTCCGATGTGCTCTCCCGCATCCACGAGAGCCTCCGGGCCGTTCGCAGGTGATGAAGCTTGGTTCCGGCACCGCATCGACCAGGTGCCGGGGGGTGGGCCTGGATGCTCGCCCACCTGGCATCACCAGGTCCGTCCGGGCTCAGTTTCGAGCCTTCGGCGTACGCAAACTGCCCTCAGATTCGACCCCAATCGGATTTGAACGAACAAACTTCCAACTGGAGGCAGTTTGCGAACCGATTCCGCGTCATCCGACGTCAGCAGCACCGCACGCGAAGGTGATCGAACGCCGATCGGGACGAGGAACAGTCGCCCGAGACAGATAAGGAAGCGCTAACCGCCGAGGCCGGGTCGCCGTACGACCGTGACCGGCAGCAACGTCCGTCCGGTCGGGCCGATGTCGGTCGTGGTCCCCATCTGCGGGCATACGCCGCAGTCGTAACAGGGGGTCCAGCGGCAGTCGTCCACTGTGAACTCGCTGATCGCGTCCTGCCAGTCGTCCCAGAGCCAGTCGCGGTCGAGGCCGGAGTCGAGGTGATCCCACGGCAGCACTTCGGTCTCGTCGCGCTCGCGGGTGGTGTACCAGTCCAGGTCGATGCCGTACGGCTCCAAGACTTCGGCGGCACACCGCGCCCAGCGATCGTAGGAAAAGTGCTCGCTCCACCCGTCGAAGATCCCGCCCTCGCGGTAGACCGCCTCGATCACGCGCCCGACGCGCCGATCGCCGCGGGACAGCAAGCCCTCGACGATCCCGGGTTTCCCATCGTGATAGCGAAATCCGATCGCTCGGCCGTAGTTTCGGTCGGTGCGAATCGCATCCCGCAGCAACTGCAGTCGCCGGTCGATGGTCTCCGCCGACGCCTGGCCGGCCCACTGGAACGGCGTGTGCGGCTTGGGTACGAAGCCACCGATCGAGACCGTGCACCGGATGTCGCGGGTCCCCGATGCCTGCCGCCCTGCCGCGATCACCTGCTTCGCGAGGTCGGCGATCCCGAGCACATCCTCGTCGGTCTCGGTCGGCAGACCACACATGAAATACAGCTTGACCTGCCGCCATCCGGCCGTGAACGCTGCAGTCACGGTGGCGATCAAGTCCTCGGACGAGACGTTCTTGTTGATCACCCGACGAAGCCGTTCCGATCCACCCTCAGGCGCGAAGGTCAGCCCGGACCGGCGTCCGTTGCGGGTCAGCTCGTTGGCCAGGTCGATGTTGAAGGCGTCGACCCGGGTCGACGGGAGCGACAAGGAGACGTTCGAACCGTCGTACCGGTCGGCCAGTTGCTTCGTCACCGCCGCGATCTCGGAATGGTCGGCGCTGGAGAGGCTCAACAGACCGACCTCTTCCAGACCGGTCGACCTGAGCCCGCCAGCGACCATCTGGCCGATGGTGTCGATGCTGCGCTCCCGCACCGGCCGGGTGATCATCCCTGCCTGGCAGAACCGACAACCTCGGGTGCACCCCCGGAAGATCTCGACCGAGTAGCGCTCGTGGACGGTCTCGGCGAGCGGCACCAGCGGCGCTTTCGGGTACGGCCACGCGTCCAGGTTCTCCAACGTGTGCTTGGCGACCCGGGACGGAATGTCACCCCGCGTCGGCACGACAGACCGGATCCGCCCGTCCGGCAGATAGTCGACCTCGTACAAGCTGGGCACGTACACGCCACCAGCACGCGCCAGCCGGACCAGCAACTCGCGACGACCGCCGGGCCTGCCTTCGGCCTTCCACGTGCGTACGACCCCCGAGATCGTCAGTACCGCCTCCTCGCCGTCGCCGAGCACCGCCGCATCGACGAAATCCGCGATCGGTTCGGGGTTGAACGATGCATGGCCGCCGGCGATCACGATCGGGTCGTCGTCCGATCGATCCGCGGCGTGGAGCGGGATTCCCGCCAGGTCGAGGGCCTGCAACAGATTCGTGTACCCCAACTCGGTCGAAAACGACACCCCGAAGAGGTCGAACGCGCCCACCGGGCGGTGAGAGTCCAGCGTGAACTGCGGAACACCGTGGTTGCGCAGCAGCCTGGCCAGGTCCGGCCAGATCGAGTACGTCCGCTCCGCCAGGATCCAGTCGCGCTCGTTGAGCACCTCGTACAGGATCGCCACGCCCTGGTTGGGCTGGCCGACCTCGTAGGCGTCGGGGTACATCAGGCACCACCGCACGTCGACCGAATCCCACGGCTTGACGACGGAGTTGTGCTCCCCCCCGACGTACTGGATCGGCTTCGCCACCCGGGCAAGCAGCGGCTCCAGCCGGGCGAACAGCGAGCCGGGGTCGAGATCTGTGGCGAACGTGGTCATCGTCGGCACAGCGTAGCCCGACCGGTACGGCGAGAGGTACCGCTCGGCTGACGGTCAAGATGGGGTACGGCTCACCCGAAGACAGCACGACCCGGCAGGGTGCGACTCCCTGCCGGGTACGACTGGTCCGAACTGGCTCAGGCGGTGGCCGCAGTCTTCTGCTGGGCCTCCCAGTCGGCGAGTTCCTTCTCGTACAAGGCGGTGTACTGCTTCTTGCCCATCGTCATACCAGTGACCCCCAGCACGATGACGGCGGCGAGCATGAACGGGGCCACCATGAATCCGGTGTTGTACGACTTCGTGGTCGGGTTGTAGAAGAGGCCCCAGATGGGCGCGCCGACGGCCATGCCGAGGGTGTACGCCGAACCCGTCACCGACCAGATCTTTCCGAAGGCCTTCTGACCCACCGCCGTCGCGGTCAGCAGCGGCGGCTGGACCGTACCGTTGCTCATCCCGGCGCTCATGAACAGCATCGCCACCAGCGGCAGCCACAGGCCGACCGAGTTACCTGCCTTGGCGTACGACGGCAGGAACAGGAAGAACCCAGCCTGCATACCGAGGGTGATCACCATGGCGACGAGCACCCCGAACTTGTCGTTCAGCACACCCAGCGTCGGCTTCAGGATCAGTAGCCCGAGGGTCCACACCATCATCGCGGTGGAGTACATGGCGACGGCCTGACCCATGCCGCCATCGGCCACCGGAGCGGTCCACTGACGGGTGAGGTACGGCGCCATGATCTGGGCGGCGGCATGAGCGATCCCAAGGATCACCGCGCCCGCGTAGACCAACCACAACGCCGGGGACCTGAGGGCCTGGGCGAACGTGAAGCCCGACACGGGCTTGGTCAAGTTGGCCAGGTTCTCGGCACTGACGGCCGACGCGGCCGAGCCCGGATCGATCGCGCCGAGAGCCATGAGGCCGACCTGGCTGGGCCGCTCGACGATGAGGAACAGCGCGGCCGGGATCGTCAGCGCCAACACGACGATCGCCATGATGAGGTAGGCGCCGCGGTAGGCGTCGACGTTGAACGTAGCTTTGTTGGCCGGGTTTCCGCCGATCGCAGGAACCAGGAACGACCAGATGATGCCGCCGATTCCGGTGCCGCCGGTGACCAGGCCCAGCACAAGGCCCTTCTTCGCCACAAACCAGTTGTTGACCCACACGATGGGGCACAACTGGTAACTCATGCCGTACCCGAGACCGAGCACGATACCGGCGACGTACAGCATGACCGGCGTGGTCGCCAGCCAGAAGATGACGAGAGCCCCGGCCACGACGATCGAGCCGATGATCATCAGCCACTTGGTGCCGAGTTTCGGCAACATCGGCCCCCCGATGAAGATCATCGAGCCGACAATGGCGAACATCATCAGCGTGAAGTAGAGCAAGATCGTGCCTTGCGCGACGTTCTGGTCGGTGCCCGGCCCCATCTTCAAGAAGATGTAAGGGTGGTAGAAGGACACGCCCGACAACGGCACCGACGCCGCGATCATGCAAATGAGAGCTCCGGCCGCCACGACCCAATGTCGTGAGGAACCCTTCGCCGCGGGAGCTGCGATGGACATGTATGCGAGCCTCCTGACTCCGTCGGCCACCTCATCGCCCAACAGGAGGGACAGAGGGCGTGCACCGACACGGGAACGTCTTGGCTGAACAATGCAACCGCGGCCGAGTCTCGGCCATCGACGGCCAGGTGTTGCCAGCCCGGTTTTCGTTGTGAGGCAGGTTGTCGACGCCTCGATGTGGGGATTGTGGGGGCAGGGGGATCGGGTACGGCACAACCTGCCGGACAGCACGTTCGTCGCGCTGTCCTAGGGGTGCCTGCACATGCGTTCTGAGGGGCTTGCATTCGTGCACCGCGGTGACAGACTCCCCTCATGAAGAAGCTCATCAACGACGCTGCTGATGTCGTATCCGAGGCCCTCCTGGGCTTCGAGGCCGCTCACTCCGACCGCGTTCGGGTCGATCACACGAACAAGATCATCTACCGCAAGGACTCCCCCGTGCAGGGGAAGGTCGGCCTGATCTCCGGTGGCGGTTCGGGTCACGAACCGATGCACGGCGGCTTTGTCGGCTTGGGCATGCTCGACGCGGCGTGCTGCGGCGAGGTATTCACCTCACCGGTGCCGGACCAAATGATGGCTGCCACGGTCGCCGTCGACGGGGGCGCCGGGGTGCTGCACATCGTCAAGAACTACACCGGTGACGTCATGAACTTCGAGATGGCAGCCGAAATGGCCGCTGCGGATTCCGGGGTGAGGGTGGAGGCGATCGTCACCGACGACGACGTCGCGGTTCAGGACTCGCTGTACACGGCCGGCCGCCGCGGTGTCGGCGTGACCGTGTTGCTGGAGAAGATCGTCGGCGCGGGCGCGGAGGCCGGTCGCGACCTCGATGCCCTGGTGGCGCTCGCCCAAAAGGTCAACGGCAACGGTCGCTCCATGGGCATGGCGCTGACCTCGTGCACGGTCCCGGCTGCCGGAAAGCCCACCTTCGACCTCGGCGAGGACGAAATGGAGGTCGGCATCGGCATCCACGGAGAGCCCGGCCGCAAGCGCCTGCCGATCGCCCCGGCTAAGGACGTGGCGGCGATGCTCGTCGAGCCGATCCTGGCCGACCTCGACTATGCCGGCTCCGACGTCATCGTCATGCTCAACGGCATGGGCGGCACGCCGCTCATCGAGCTCTACGTCATGTACGACGAAGTGGCCAAGATCCTCGGCAAGTCGAACGTGACGATCGCCCGCAACCTGGTCGGCAACTACATCACCTCGCTGGAGATGGCGGGTTGCTCGGTCACGCTGCTCAAGGCGGACGACGACCTGGTCAGCCTTTGGGATGCGCCGGTCAACACCCCCGGCCTCCGGTGGGGCGCCTGATGGGACTCGATGCCGCCGCAGCGGCGGCCTGGATGGCCGACTTCGCCGACCAAGTGCACGCGAACGCAGCCATGCTGACCGATCTCGACCGGGCGATCGGCGACGCCGACCACGGCTCGAACATGGATCGCGGCATGAAGGCCGTCGCCGCATTGAGCGCCGACGACTTCTCCGATGCCGGTGCCTATCTCAAGAAGGCGGGCATGACCCTGGTCAGCACGGTCGGCGGTGCCAGTGGTCCGCTGTACGGCACCTTCCTCATGCGGGTCGGCGGGTCGTGGCCGTCCAACGGCGAAGCATCAGGCCTCGGCAGTGCGCTGCGCGCCGGGCTGGAGGGAATCCTCCAGCGCGGCAAGGCGCAGCCGGGCGACAAGACACTCGTCGATGCGTTGGCCCCGGCGTTGGATGCCTTCGACTCGGCCGCGGGCGACGGCGTGGCGGCGGCGCTGGGCGCCGCTGCCGAGGCCGCCGGCCGCGGCAGGGATGGGACGGTACCGATGGTCGCTCGCAAGGGACGTGCGTCGTACCTCGGCGAACGAAGCGCGGGACACCAAGATCCGGGGGCAACGAGCATGACCCTGCTTCTGGACAGTGCCGCTCGGACTCTCGCCTGACGATCGGATTCGCTCATGATCGGAATCGTCGTCGTTTCGCACAGCTATGCCCTCGCCCGCGCGGCGGTGGCTCTGGCCGCCGAGATGGTCTCGGACGAGGCTCGTCCGGCGATCGGCGTCGCGGCCGGGCTGGACGAGACGACGTTCGGCACTGACGCGATGGCGATCGCCGAGACCATCGGCGAGGCCGACTCCCCGGACGGGGTGCTCGTGCTGCTCGATCTCGGCAGCGCGATCCTGTCCGCCGAGATGGCTTTGGAGTTCGTGGACCCGGAGGTGGCGGAGAGGGTACGGCTCTCCCCCGCCCCGCTCGTCGAAGGGCTGGTCGCGGCGGTCGTCACGGCCAGCACCGGCGGCTCGCTGGACGATGCCGACCGGGAGGCGCGGGGTGGACTCGAGGCCAAGACCGAGCACCTCGGTGGCGGCGTCACCGAGGAACGGCCGACCCCATCCGGGCCTGGCGCGGCGACCCTTGACGCCCATTCCCTCCGCTCCGAACACCTGGTTCGGAACCCGCACGGATTGCACGCGCGCCCGGCAGCGGCACTCGTGTCGGGGCTGAGGGGGCTCGACGCCAGGGTCGAGCTGACCAACGCGACTTCGCAGGTGGGGCCGGTCGACGGGTTCAGCATCGGCAGGGTGGCCGGCCTCGGCTTGAGAGCCGGAGACAAACTGGTCGCCACGTTCACCGGGTCGGATGCTGCCCAAGCGCAACGGATCTTCGACGAGTTGGCCGCCTCCGACTTCGGCGAAACTGTGGAAGCGGAATCAGTTTCGCCGGAGGCCGACGGGGCTCCCACCGGGCGGGACGTCGTGCTGGCGCCTGCCCTCGTGCGTCACGACGATGTCGAGACCTCGGGGTACGAGGCAAGAGACCCGGCGCACGAAGAAGCCGTGCTCAAAGGTGGAACAGCCTCACTGGACGAGTCGTTGCGTCAGCAAGGAGACGCGCTCCCGGCTCACAAGGCGATCTTCGAGGCTCAGAGGGCCATGGCTGCCGACCCGGGGTTGGCTGACACGATGGCCGACGCCGTGGCCACGGGTCGTTCAGCAGTCGACGCGGTGCACGACTCCTTCTCCGAACTCGCCGACTTGTTGGGGGGTGTGGACGACCCGTACCTAGCCGAACGCGCCCAGGACGTGCGAAGCCTGGAGCGTCAACTCCTGCGCCTGCTCACCGGTCAGGTCGTCGAGCCGTTGCCCCAGGATCCTCACGTGTTGGTCGTACCCGAACTCGACGCTGCGACTGCTGCGGCGCTGGATCCGGAAGCCACGGTCGGCGTGGTGACGACGACCGCGGGCTCCACCGGCCATGGCCTCATCATCGCCCGGGCCCGCGGAGTGCCCGTCGTCACCGGACGCGAAGAAGCGGGTCACGTGATCTCGGGCACCCTGGTCGGACTTGACGCCGCCACCGGTGAACTCTGGATCGATCCCGACCCCGACGCCGTCGCCGAGATTCGGCGGCGGGCGTCGCGGTAAGGATTGACGGGCCCAATTCCGACCCTCACCCCCGTCGGTCAGGCCGGTACAACCAGCGACAGGCCGAGCACGACCAGCAGACCCACGATCGAGTTGCACAACTCGAGTAGGCCCCAGGTCTTGAGGGTGTCCTTGACCGACAGGTCGAAGTAGACCTTGAACAGCCAGAACGACGCGTCGTTGATGTGCGTCAGGGTGTTCGAACCAGCAGCCGTTGCCAGCACCAACAGCGCTGGGTTGACGCCGGCCGCCATCATGCCCGTTGCCGGATCCATGACCGCCGACCCGATGATGCCTGCAGCCGTCATCGCCGACACGACTCCCTGACCGGTCGCCAGCCGGATCAGCACGGTGATCAACCAGGCCATCAGGTACGGGTTGGCCGAACTGCCCGACATCAGACTGCCGATGTAGTCACCGATGCCGGTGTCGATGATGGTCTGCTTGAGCGCGCCGCCAGCGCCGATGATCAGCACGACCATGGCGATCGCCTTCACCGCTCCACCGAAGGAATCCATGACCCATTCGAACGAGCGCTTGCGCCTGATACCGAAGAAGTAGAACGCGGCGATCATGGCCACCGAGATCGAGACCATGGGCGAACCGACGAAATTGACCCAGCCGTACGTCGCGGATTTCGGATCCAACCACACGTTGAGGACTGTGGCGGCGATCATCAGTACCGCCGGGATCAGCGGGACGAAGATCGAGAGCCCGAACGAGGGGCGCTGTTCCGGAGGCACCACGTCCTGGGACTGCAGCAGCTTCGGAACCGGGTAGTCGAGGTTGCCCAGGAACCGTGGCAGCACCCAGCCGGTGATGATCACGGTCGGGATCGCGACGATGACGCCGTAGATGTAGACCATGCCGGTGTCGGCGTGATACGCGGTCACCAACGCGACAGGCCCTGGCTGGGGCACGAACAACGAATGCGCTGTCGTGGTGGCGGCGACCGCCGGGATGGCGATCTTCATGAAGGGGAGTTTGGCCTCGTGAGCGACCGCGACGATGAGCGGAGCCATGATGATGAACGCCACCTCGTAGAACATCGCCAGACCGAAGACGGTGCCGGCGATGACCATCGCAACCTTGACGAGCTTGATTCCGAACCGCGCGATGAGTGTCTCCGCGATCTGGTTGGCCGCCCCACTGTCGACCATCAGCTTTCCGATCACAGCGCCGAACACGACGATGATCGCCAGCGAGCCGAGTGTGCTGCCGAATCCGTTCTGGAGTGTCTTGAGCAGGGAACTGGCGGTCACCGCCTTCTCGCCCTTCGGCAGCAGACCGAGCGCGACCGATCCCATCTCGAGGAAACCGATCAGGAGGGAGCCCAGCAGCAACGCGAGCATGGCGTTGAGGTTGAACTTCATATTGAGCCAGAGCATCAGAATGATGCCGAGGACGACGATCACGATGTGGAGCCAAAGCATGGTCGTCTCCTACTTCTGTTCGAACCGAGAACGCGCGGCGGCGACCACAAGATCAGCAGCCACGTCGACGCCGAGGGCCGTCGTGTCGATGGCCAGTTGGTAGAACTCCAACGAGTCAGGGTCGGCACCGTAGAACTCGGCAGCGACTCCGGCTCGTGAGGCGTCTGCTGCCTGCTGGTGGGATCGAGCTGTGTCGAGATCGACTCCTTCGTCAGCCGCACCGGCCGTGAGCCGGGCTTCGACCGGACCACCCAGCAGCAGGGTAAGTCCCTGGGAGTGGTGTAAGTAGGGAGGTCCCTCGAAGCTCTTGGACGGCAGCGCGCGTGTCGTCGAGGTGCTGGGGGGTCATCGCGTGAGGCTTCTGTGAGAAACCGCCAAGTC
>JBDHZQ010000057.1:0-16093 GCA_039811945.1 Propionibacteriaceae bacterium | reverse complement strand
TGAATGGACCGACACTCACGCCGTGCCCATCTGGGTCAAGATCGCCTGCGCACTCGCGATCGCTCTGGGCACCTACATCGGTGGTTGGCGGATCATCCGAACCTTGGGCAAGGGGCTCGTGGAGATCTCCTCGCCGCAGGGAATGGCGGCCGAGTCAGCCTCCGCAGCGACGATCTTGGCCTCGAGTCACCTCGGCTTCGCGCTGTCCACCACCCATGTCGCCACCGGTTCGATCCTCGGATCCGGTGTCGGCGCCCCCGGCGGCCAAGTGCGCTGGGGTGTCGCGGCGCGCATGTTCGTGGCCTGGGGCATCACGCTCCCGTGCGCCGGCCTGGTCGGCGCGACCATGTGGTTCGTCGGCCACTCGCTCGGCAGCGTGGCCGGATCCATCACGGTGTTCGTGATCCTGTGCGCCCTGTCGTACCTGATGTGGCGACGCTCGACGAAGGCTCCGATCGACCACTCCAACGTCAACGACGAATGGGACAAGAAGCACACCTCGACCCCGGCGGGAGCGCACTCGTGAACAACTTCTACTTCGCCCTCGACGGCGCCTGGAAGGTGTTCCTCGCGTCGCTGCTCCTCGGCGCCGGGCTGCCGAGTCTGTTTGCCGTCGGGGTCCGAGCCCTCGCGTACGGCCAGGGCGGCGATGCCGAAGTCAGCCACGAAGGTCCCCATCCGGTCGGGAAGGTCCTCGCGGTCATCTGCTTCGGTCTGGTGCTGCTGGGAATCCTGGCCGGACTGCTCGTGATCATCACCTCAGGCCTCGGCTACACGATGACGTTCGACCACGTCATCCCCGTCTTCAAGAAGAAGTGAGGGCTCGATGCCTGACTCATTCATGGCTCGCGCCCTCGGCTGGCTGCGTGCTGGCTACCCGGCAGGCGTACCCGGCGAGGACTACGTGGCCTTGCTCGGTATCCTCCAACGGCGCCTGACCGACGACGAAGTCGTCGCGCTCGCCGACCAACTGGCCGAACAGTCGGCCGGCGGAGCCATCACCCCCGGTGACATCCGCCGGATGGTGACCGAGCAGATCCACGAATCTGCCGTACCCGAAGACGTGCAACGGGTGTCGGTGCACCTGGCGCAGGGCGGCTGGCCGCTCGCCGGCAAGGACGACACCGACGAAGAGCCCAGCGCCGGAACGTTCCTGTGGCGCGTCATCAACTGGCTCCGCGCGGGCTACCCCGAGGGCGTACCCCAGCACGACTACGTGCCGCTTCTCGCGCTGCTCCAGCGGCGTCTCACCAAAGCCGAGGTCAAACAGGTCGCGAAGTCGTTGAGACGCGCGGGTACGTCTCCCGCCACACCCGAGGACGTCAGCGCAGCCATCGGGCGGCTCATTGCCCAGCACCCGGCCGAGGCCGACATGGAGCGCGTCAGGGCCAAGCTCGAATCCAAGGGCTGGCCGGTCGACTGGCACACCGCCTAACCGGACCCCCCCGAAGATCGCCGACAGCGGCAGTCGTAGGGTGAGGAACGTTCGCCTGCGCAGTCGCAGGCCCCCCAGATATCGAGGTGAGGAAGAACCATGTCTACTCCCCAGTCCCGGCCGTCGGGGCTTCGTCGCGTTCCGGGAGTCGTAGCCGGCGTCGTCGGCCTGCTCCTCCTCACGCTCTCGAGCTGTGCCGCGCCGGCCACTCCGGCCAGCGGCGAGCACCGAGGCGGCGAAGCCAACCTGCAGTTGCCGGATCTCGGAGCAGTCTCCTTCTCCGGCATCAGCGGCAAGGCACTCCTCATGGTGGGTCTGCTGATCTGCCTCGGGGGCCTGCTGTTCGGGTTCGCGAGCTTCAACAGCCTGCGCAAGCTGCCCGTCCACGCGTCGATGCGTGAGATCAGCGAGTTGATCTACGAGACGTGCAAGGCGTACCTCGTGCAGCAGGGCAAGTTCCTGCTCACCCTGTGGCTGTTCATCGGCGCCGTGATCTTCGTGTACTTCCAGTTCCTCGCCGGGCTGGGGATCGGCCGTACGTTGATCGTGCTGCTCTTCAGCATCATCGGCATGGCCGGTTCCTACGGCATTGCCTGGTACGGCATCCGCCTCAACACGTTCGCCAACAGCCGCACCGCCTTCGCGTCGCTCAAGGGCAAGCCGTTCGACGTGTACGCCATCCCGCTGCGCTCCGGCATGAGCATCGGCATGGTCCTGATCTCGGTCGAACTGTTCATGATGCTGTTCATCATGCTGTTCCTGCCCGGCGAGATCGCCGGCAGCTGCTTCATCGGCTTCGCGGTGGGCGAGTCGCTGGGAGCTTCGGCCCTTCGCATCGCCGGCGGCATCTTCACCAAGATCGCCGACATCGGCTCCGACCTCATGAAGATCGTCTTCAAGATCAAGGAAGACGACGCCCGTAACCCCGGCGTGATCGCCGACTGCACCGGCGACAATGCCGGCGATTCGGTGGGCCCGTCCGCCGACGGCTTCGAGACGTACGGCGTGACCGGCGTCGCGCTCGTGACCTTCATCCTCCTGGCAGTTCAGGATCCGAAGAACCAGATCACCTTGCTGGTATGGATCTTCTTCATCAGGGCGATCATGGTCGTCGCGTCGTTCGTCTCGTACCAGATCAACGCCGCCCTCGCGAGCTCCCGCTACCGCGAAGCCAGCGAGATGGACTTCGAGAAGCCCCTCACCTCGCTGGTGTGGATCACCTCGATCGTGTCGATCCTGTTGACGTTCCTGACCAGCTTCCTGCTCATTCCCCAGTTGGGCGGCGACCCGAGCCTGTGGTGGAAGCTGTCGATGATCATCTCCTGTGGCACCCTCGCCGGGGCCCTGATTCCCGAACTCGTCAAGGTGTTCACCTCGGTCTCGAGCAAGCACACCCAGGAAGTCGTGAAGTCGGCGGCGCAGGGCGGCGCATCGCTCGACATCCTCTCGGGCCTGGTGGCCGGCAACTTCTCCGGCTACTGGCTGGGCCTGGCGATCATCGTGCTGATGGGCGCCGCGTTCGTGATCTCCACGTTCGGCCTGTCGGCGATCATGCTGGCCCCGGCCGTGTTCGCGTTCGGCCTGGTGGCGTTCGGGTTCCTCGGGATGGGTCCGGTGACGATCGCGGTCGACTCGTACGGCCCGGTCACCGACAATGCCCAGTCGGTCTACGAGTTGAGCGTCATCGAGCAGATCCCCGGCATCACCGACGAGATCAAGAAGGACTACGGCTTCGAGCCCCAGTGGGATCGCGCCAAGATGCTGCTCGAAGAGAACGACGGTGCCGGCAACACCTTCAAGGCCACCGCCAAGCCCGTTCTGATCGGCACCGCCGTGGTCGGCGCTACCACGATGATCTTCTCGATCATCATGGGCCTGACGCATGGCATGACCCAGAACGTCGACAACCTGTCACTGCTGCACGCGCCGTTCCTGCTCGGCCTGATCACGGGTGGCGCAGTCATCTACTGGTTCACCGGCGCATCGATCCAGGCCGTTACCACCGGCTCGTTCCGGGCGGTCGAGTTCATCAAGAAGAACATCAAGCTCGACTCCTCGGTCACGAAGGCATCGGTCGACGATTCGCGTCGCGTCGTCGAGATCTGCACCCAGTACGCCCAGAAGGGCATGTTCAACATCTTCCTGGGGATCTTCTTCTCGACCCTCGCCTTCGCGTTCGTCGAGCCGTACTTCTTCATCGGCTACCTGATCTCGATCGCCCTCTTCGGCCTCTACCAGGCGATCTTCATGGCCAACGCCGGTGGCGCCTGGGACAACGCGAAGAAGATCGTCGAAGTCGACCTCCGCGCCAAGGGCACCGACCTGCACGACGCCTCGATCGTCGGCGACACCGTCGGCGACCCTTACAAGGACACGAGCTCGGTGGCCCTGAACCCCGTCATCAAGTTCACGACGCTGTTCGGCCTGCTGGCCGTCGAACTTGCGGTCAGCCTGTCGGCTGACGGCAACAAGACCCTGGTGTGGAGCTTGGCCGCGCTCATGTTCCTAGCGTCGGTCTACTTCGTGTGGCGGTCGTTCTACGGGATGCGGATCCCGGGCAACCTCGAAGACGCCGCTCAGGCGGCCTTGAAGGGCGAGGACGACGATCCGATGCCGCCTGCGATCGCTCCGTCTGCTCGCGTCGACAGCCCGGTCACGATCCCCGCGGACGACGGCGACAGGATCGACGCGCACGCCTAAGGAAGCGCTGATCAATGCTGTTCCGAGCGAGGACGTGCCGGGCGGGATGAGCCGGTACCACCACATCTCGTGGTCGTACCGGGCGTACGGGTCACAGATGTGGGGGAAGCGGATCGCCCGATCCGGTACGCCGCAGCCGGGACATGATTGATCAGCGTTTCCTAACCGACGCCACGCCGGACGCCCAGCCTCGGTTGGCTGGGCGTCGGGTCATACTGGAGCGCACGCACGTACCCCTCCAGGAGATCCATGTCTGTGACCCGCCGTACGGCTCGAGGTTTCGTCGCGCTCCTGGTCACTGCACTGGCGTTGACCGGATGTTCGGTCGCGAAGCCGTCCGCAGGGAGCGCGGAGTCGTCCCCAGCGACGACGACGTCGGCCGTTCCTTCGGTGATCGCCACGTCAGCCTCCCCCACTGCGACGGCGAAACCGTTCGAACTGACGACCAGCCTCACCGACGGCGCCACCGTGCCGGTGGACCATCGGTTCACCGCGACGGCCACTGCGGGCACGGTTGAATCCGTGACGCTCACGTCCACCGATCCACGGCCCGACAAGAAGACCGTCGCCGGGGCGCTGTCGCCGGATCGTTCCACGTGGACCGCAGGCTCGCTGCTCGAGCCGGGTGTGTCGTACACCGCTGCGATCACCGCCCGGACCGACGCCGGCGAGGCCGTCGCCCGTTCCGTCACGTTCAAGACCCAAAGTCTGTCGTTGAAGCAGCAGGTTTTCGTCTACAACATCCCCGGCGCCGGCGCGACCGTCGGGGTCGCGATGCCCGTAGTGGTGACCTTCGACTTGCCGGTCACCGACCGGGCCTCGTTCGAGAAGAACATGCACGTGACCTCCGCTCCGGCCCAGGCTGGGTCGTGGCGCTGGATCTCGAACAAGGAAGCTCACTGGCGGCCGGCGACGTACTGGCAGCCCGGCACACAGGTGTCGATCAACATCGACGTGAACGGCGTCTCCGCGGGCGGCGGCCTGTACGGGCAAGAGTCGAAGCAGGCGAACTTCACGATCGGGCGGGCCGCCTCGATCAACGTGGACCTTGCAGCTCACACGTTGACTCAGTACACGAACGGTCAGGCGACCAGGACGATCCCGATCACCGGCGGCAAACCTGGGTACGACACCCGCGCCGGCATCAAGGTGATCATGGAACGGCTCGACTCGGTCGACATGAACGCAGCCACCACCGGCGTCGGCCAAGACTCGCCCGAGTTCTACGACCTCAAGGACGTCAAGTACGCCATGCGCGTCACTACCTCGGGTGAGTTCTTCCACGCCGCACCCTGGTCGGTCGGGAGCCAGGGCCGTACGAACGTGAGTCACGGATGCGTCGGCATGAGCACCGACAACGCCGATTGGCTGATGGCCAACACGATCGTCGGAGACCCGGCCATGTACACCGGCAGCGGTCGCCAGTTGGAAGACAACAATGGCTGGACGGATTGGAACCTGCCCTTCGACATGTACAAGTCCGGAAGCGCTCTCGGCGGTTGACCGACCGAGCAAACGCCGCGTCGACCGCGGTCGCCAGGACCCGTACTCGCATCCTCGACTCGGCGCTGGCACTCGTCGCCGAGCAGGGGCTCGAGGCACACACCACCGTGGCATCGACGAACGCGCCGGCGTTTGCCTCCTGGTCGTGGTCGGACCTTGCCAGGTTGGGCGTTCATACTGGACAGGTCCACCACACGTGAGGTAATGCAGATGTCCGTCTCTCGCCGTACCCTCGTCGGCTTGATCGGGGCCGGTTCCGCCGTCGCCCTGGCCGGTTGCGCCAAGCAGGCACCGCCGAAAGCCGACGACGTTGTCCCCACGGCCACCGCAGCGTCGACCACACCCACACCGACCGCCCAGCCAGCCGTCGTGATGACGCCGAGCGTGGCTGACGGCGCGACCGTACCCGTCGACACCCTCGTCACGGTCACGGCCACGCAAGGCACCCTGACGACGGTGGCTATGTCGTACACCGACGCCAAGGCCGGCCCCCAGCAGATCCAAGGCGTCATGAGCCCCGACGGAATCACCTGGACGGCATCCACGCTCCTGGAGCCGGGTCAGAAATATTCGCTCACGATGACCGGGGCGAACGTGCAGGGAACGGCGGCAACCACTATGTCGTCGTTCAGCTCGGAGACGTTGTCGCTGAAACAGCAGGTGTTCCCCACGATCGTGTCGGGTGGCACGGTAGGTACGGCGATGCCGGTGGTGGTCGTGTTCGACATCCCGGTGAAGGATCGCGCGGCCTTCCAGAAGGTCATGACAGTCACCTCGACTCCGCCGCAGGAGGGATCGTGGCGGTGGCTCTCCAGCACAGAGGTGCACTGGCGTCCCAAGGAGTTGTGGCAGCCGGGCACGCAGGTCAAAGTCGACGTGAACATCAACTCCGTACCCGCCGGCAACGGCACGTACGGCCAGAAGTCGGTATCGGGGTCCATGACGATCGGCCGCTCTGTCGTGCTCAAGGCCGACCTCGCCAGCCACCAGATGACGGTCGTCATCGACGGTGCCGCGGTGAAGACGATTCCGATCACGGGCGGCAAAGCTGGCTTCTTGACCCGCAGCGGCAAGAAGGTCCTCAAGGAGAAGTTCGCCACCCTCAAGATGGACGCCAACACGGTCGGCATCGAGCCCGGCAGCCCCGAGTACTACAACATCCCCGACGTGAAGTACGCGATGCGCGAGACCGACTCCGGTGAATTCATCCATGCTGCGCCGTGGTCGGTCGCGAGCCAGGGGAAGGCGAACGTGAGCCACGGTTGCATCGGTGTCAGCACGGACAACGGTGCGTGGCTGTTCAGCAATTGCAAGGTCGGCGATCTGATCGACGTGACGGGTACGTCGAGAACGCTCGAGCAGGGCAATGGCTGGACCGATTGGAACATCTCCTACGACCAGTACAAGACCGGTTCTGCCCTCTGAGGCGGACGGCACGGTCTGGTATCCACCTTTTGGCCGGATCGGCTGACGGGGGCGACTCGCGAGTGCCAAGGTGTGAATGCTAATACGATTTCGCACTCAAGGAGTCGCCCCGTGACCGCCAACGTCATGGTGGTGGTCGAACGCCAATTCGACTATCCCCGCAGCACAGTCTTCCAGGCTTGGACCGATCCCCAGCAGCTCAAGAGGTGGCGAGGCAGCCCCGGCTGGTTCGTCGAGGAGGAAACCCTCTCCGGTGACCCGAGGCTGGGCGGACGTCATGCCCATGTCAAAGTGAGGGAGTCGGACCCCACGACTCGCGTCCGTACCGACGGGGTCTACACCGAATACTTCGATCCCGATGTCTTCGTCTCCCAGGAGCGGATCACCGGTGACCCCGGTATCGACCCCGACACACCTTTGGAACTGCGCGTCGAGTTCACCAAGTACGGCAAGAACGGGACCCTCGTCCGGATCATCCAGGGTCCGTACGAACCGGACGTCGCCAGCTGGCACGGCGAGGCCTGGGAGAAGGAACTCGGTCGACTCGCCAATTACCTGGCCGGCACCGGCGAATACGCAGGAGGTGCCTCGTGACCACTCAGGGTGACCTCACCCACACGACGATCGTCCGGCAGAAGCCGTTGATGAACATGAAGCAGATCCTGCTCATGAACTTCGGCTTCTTCGGTATCCAGTACAGCTTCGGAATGCAGCAAACCGCCGTCAACCCGATCTTCCAATTCCTCAACGCGTCGCCTGCCGATCTTCCCATCCTCAACCTCGCCGGACCGATGACGGGCCTGTTGATTCAGCCCATGATCGGCGCGCTCTCCGACAAGACTTGGAGCCCCAAGTGGGGCCGACGCAAGCCGTTCTTCCTGGTCGGAGCGCTCGGGTGTGCGATCTGCCTGTTCCTCTTCCCCTTCGTCTCGGCGATCTGGATGGCGGTGTTCCTGCTCTGGCTCCTCGACGCGAGCAACAACACGGCCATGGAGCCGTACCGAGCTTTCATCGCGGACAAACTGCCACCGTCGCAACTCGGCAAGGGCTTCCTCGCCCAGTCGTTCTTCACCGGCTTCGGCATCACGCTGGCGAACATTTCGCTGTTCTTCTTCCAGAATCTGATCACAGGAGCCACGGCTGCCGGCATCCCGTACTGGGTCGTCGGCTCGTTCATGCTCGGCTCCGTCTGCTCGATCGGCAGCGTGCTCGTCTCGGTCCTGACCACACCCGAGATTCCTCCCACCCCGGAGGAACTCGTGGCCATGAAGACCAAGAAGCCCAATCCGATCAAGGAAATCGTCGAGGCCATCGTGGAGATGCCGACCGAGCTCCGCAAGCTCGCGTTGGTCTATCTCTTCCAGTGGTACGGCATGGTCTGCTACTGGCAGTTCGTGACAGCCTCGATGGCGAAGTCCGTGTGGGGTACGACCGACACCAAGTCGGCGGGCTTCGCCGAAGCTGTCGGCTGGACCGGACTGGTCAACGGCTTCTACAACATCGTGACGTTCTCGGTCGCCTTCTCGCTCGTGGCCCTGGCCAAGAAGCGGGGCGCCAAGACCGTCCACATGGCGTGCCTCCTGTTGGCAGCCGTGGGCCTCGTGGTGTTCCCGCATCTGACGAACAAGTATCTGCTGTTCATCCCGATCATCGGCCTCGGTATCGCCTGGGCCTCGATCATGGGCGTGCCGTACATCATGGCCGTACGCATGATCCCGTCGACCCGCTACGGCGTCTACATGGGCATCATCAACATGATGATCGTCATCCCGATGTTGATCCAGTCGTTGACGTTCGGCCCCTTGTTCTCGTCGGTTCTCGGAGACAATCCCAACAACGCGATCACCACAGCGGGCGTAATGCTGGCCCTCGCGGCCGTGGCGATGGCATGGATCAAGGAACCGCCGATCGTGCGTGACGTGGACGACGTCGCGTACATGCCGTCCGGTCACTGACGCACCGCACTGCCGGCCTCACCTGTTCGTGAGGTCGGCAGTCCGCTGGTTCGCTCGGGATCGGCGGCCGGCGGCATCACCCCTAGACTCCACACGTGAGTACCGCCACCACGACCCCACCCAGCAGCCGACCTCGACAGCCCGTGGCTAGCCTCTTCGCCACGACCGGGGCATTGCGCGCCTGGACCGTCGGGTCGCTCGTGGGCAACATGGCGTTGATCGTCACCGGCGGGATCGTCCGGCTCACCAAGTCAGGGCTCGGCTGCCCCACGTGGCCGAGGTGCACCCCGGAGTCGTACGTCCCTCAGCCTGAAGCCGGCATCCACGGCCTCATCGAGTTCGGCAACCGGACTCTCACCTTCGTCTTGATCGCCCTCGCGATCGGCACGTTCGTCGCCGCTCTCACTGCACGTACGGCTGACGGCCGGCCTCGCCGTACCCTCCGCACCCTCGCCCTGCTCGCTGCCCTCGGCATCCCCTTGCAGGGCGTCATCGGGGGGATCACGGTCCTGACCCAACTGAACCCATGGATTGTCGCCTTGCACCTTCTGCTGTCGGTCGTCCTGATCGCCTTGTGCGTGGCGATGGTTCACGATGCGTACGGCACGACCGGGCAGGTGATCGACCCGGCGGCCCGGAATCTGGTCCGGGTCATCTTCGGCCTCACCGCGATCTCGATCGCGCTCGGCACCGTCGTCACCGGAGCGGGTCCCCATTCCGGCGACGGCGGGGCACAACGCAGTGGCCTCGACCTGGAGTGGGCCGCGAAGGTCCATGCCTGGTCGGTCTGGCTGCTGCTCGCGGTGACCATCGTGACGCTGGCCATCCTCAAGCGGCGAATGCTGGCCGTCCTGCTTGCGTTGCAGGCCGCCCAGGGCGTGGTCGGGTACGCACAGTTCTTCACCGGCCTGCCGCTCGGCCTGGTGATCGTTCACTTGACCGGGATCGCCCTGCTCGCCGCGTACACGACCCACGTGATGCTCACGCTCCGACGGGTGGTCCCGGCCGACACCAGCCGTTAGCATTCGGTGACTGAGAGATCGGATATTGCTTTGACTCCTCCCGTGGCCGCGACCCGGTCGGCCGTCGGTCCGGCCACCACGGCTCGCGATGTCGTGGCCGCCTACGTCGGCCTGACCAAACCACGAATCGTCGAACTTCTCCTGATCACGACCGTCCCCGCCATGTTCCTGGCCGCCCACGGCGTGCCCTCGTTGTGGCTGGTGGCCGTCACGATGACCGGCGGCTACTTCGCCGCCGGTAGCGCGAACACGTTCAACAACGTGATCGACTCCGACATCGACATGCTGATGCGGCGCACCCGTACCCGGACGCTGCCGCGTCATCGGGTCAGCCGGGTCGCTGCCACCATCTTCGGCGCGATTCTGGGGATCGGCTCGGTGCTGATTCTGGGATTCGGCGCCAACTGGCTCTCAGCCTGGCTGGCCTTGTTGGCCAATGCCTTCTACGTGTTCGCCTACACCTTGATCCTCAAGCGGCGAACCTCGCAGAACATCGTCTGGGGAGGCATGGCAGGCTGTTTCCCACCCTTGATCGGGTGGACTGCGGTCACTGGCGCCGTGGCGTTGCCGCCGTTGATCTTGTTCCTGATCGTCTTCTTCTGGACTCCCCCGCACACCTGGGCGTTGGCGTGGCGCTACCGCGAGGATTACGCAGCCGGCGGAGTCCCGATGCTTCCAGTGGTCGCGTCCCCACAGAAAGTCGCCTGGCAGATTCTCGCCTACACGGCCGTTACGGTCGCCGTCAGCCTGTCATTATGGCCGGTGGCGGGCACAGGTTGGCTGTACCCAGTGGTGGCCGGTGTAGCTGGAGCGTGGTTCCTGGTCGAGGCCGTCGCCCTGCTACGCAGAGCTCAGGCTGGGGCTGACGATGTATCGGCCCAACCGATGCGCCTGTTCCACGGCTCCAACACCTACTTGGCGCTCGTCTTCGCCGCCGCTGCGGTTGATCCGGTGCTGTTCGCGCGGTGAAACGTGCGGCAACCACCCGTTGCCTACCCATGGGTTACTAGAGTCCACTGAGTAGTCCCTGTTCCATCCAAGGAGGACCCATGAACGACCGCCTCAAGGCGCTCTCCGCTGCCGGAGTTTCGATCTGGCTCGACGATCTCTCTCGGGCGCGCCTGACGAGCGGCAACCTGGCTGAACTGATCGAGACCGACTCTGTCGTCGGCGTCACGACCAACCCCACGATCTTCGCCGCGGCGCTCAAGAACGGTGCCGATTACGCCGAACAGCTTCGTGAACTTGGCCAGGTCGACACGTCCACCGCGATCAAGCAGTTGTGCTCCACCGACGTGCGCAACGCCTGCGACCTCTTCGCCGACATCTACGCCGCGTCCAAGGGGTACGACGGCCGCGTATCGATCGAGGTCGAGCCCGGCCTGGCCAACGAGACGCAGCCCACCATCGACCAGGCGGCAGAACTGCACGCTCTCGTCGACCGCGAGAATGTCCTGATCAAGATTCCCGCTACCAAGCCGGGTCTGCCCGCCATCCAGGCGACCATCGGTGCCGGAATCTCCGTCAACGTCACGCTGATCTTCTCCGAGGCTCGTTACCTCGAGGTCATGGATGCGTACCTGTCGGGGCTCGAAGAGGCCGATGCCAAGGGCCTGGACCTGTCGAAGATCCACTCCGTCGCGTCGTTCTTCATTTCTCGCGTCGACACCGAACTCGACAAGCGGCTCAACGCGATCGGCACCGACGAGGCTGCAGCCCTGAAGTCGAAGGGCGCGATCGCCAACGCCCAGGTCGCCCTGGCGGCATTCGACCAGGTGTTCGGCGGCGAGCGCTTCGCGGCCCTGGCAGCCAAGGGCGCGAACAAGCAGCGTCCCCTGTGGGCCTCGACCGGCACGAAGGACCCGAAGCTCTCCGACACGCTGTACGTGACCGAACTCGTCGCTCCCGGCATCGTCAACACGATGCCCGAGAAGACGATGAAGGCCTTCGGCGACCACGGCGAGGTCGGCGAGTCGATGGAAGGAAAGGGTGCCGAAGGGCAAGCCCTGCTGGATCAGTTGACCGCGGTCGGTATCGATCTCGTGGACGTCTATCAGGTGCTCGAGGACGAGGGCGTCAGCAAGTTCGTCGTGTCGTGGGACGAGCTGGTCGAAAGCGTCGACAAGGCCATCGCCGACGCCAACGGCTGATCGGCTACGAAACGGGCGCTCCTCGCGGGGCGCCCGTTTTCGCGTTCCACATCGTGCTCGACGGGGTAGCGTGTTGCCACCCATGACCGGATAGGACCACACGTGCCCGAGGTTTCACTGTTCCCCAACCCGCTGCGGGACCCGCAGGACCGTCGGCTACCCCAGATCGCGGGGCCGTGCGTCTTGGTGATCTTCGGGGTCACGGGCGACTTGTCCCGCAAGAAGGTCATGCCGGCTGTGTACGACCTCGCCAACCGAGGGCTCCTGCCGCCCGGCTTTGGGCTCGTCGGGTTCGCCCGCCGCGACTGGGCCGACCAGGACTTTGCCCAACTCGTGCACGATTCCGTACGAGAGCATGCCCGTACCCCCTTCCGCGAGGAGGTCTGGAAACAACTCAGTGAAGGAATCCGCTTCGTCGCCGGAGGACTCGACGACGACACTGCCTTCAACCAGTTGGTGTCGACCGTGCACGAGCTCGACCACCTGCGCGGCACCGGTGGGAACCACGCCTTCTACCTGTCGATCCCGCCGGGACTCTTCGAGACGGTGATCAACCAACTCCGCAAGAGCGGCCTCGCCCAAGGCGGTGACAATCGGTGGAGCCGGGTGGTCGTCGAGAAGCCGTTCGGGCACGACCTGGAAAGCGCCAAAGAACTCAACCGTGTGCTGTCGCAGGTCTTTCCCAGCGAATCGGTGTTCCGCATCGACCACTACCTCGGCAAGGAAACAGTCCAGAACCTCCTCGCCTTGCGGTTCGCGAACGAGATGTTCGAGCCGGTGTGGAACAACCACTACGTCGACCACGTGCAGATCACGATGGCCGAGGACATCGGCGTCGAAGGCCGGGCTTCCTACTACGACGGTATCGGCGCCGCCCGCGACGTGATCCAGAACCACCTGCTGCAGGTGCTCGCGCTCACGGCTATGGAGGAGCCGGTGTCGTTCGACGCGACGAACCTCCGCCGAGAGAAGCAGAAGGTCCTATCCGCGGCCAAAGTGCCGTCGCGTCTGGATCTTCACACCGCTCGTGGTCGGTACGCGGCCGGCTGGGCCGGCGGACGAAAGGTCGTGGGCTACGTCGAGGAGAAGGGCTTTCAGCCGACCTCGTCGACGGAGACCTTCGCGGCGATCCGCGTGGACGTCGAGAACCGGCGCTGGGCAGGTGTGCCCTTCTACCTTCGCGCTGGCAAGCGGCTGCCGCGCCGAGTCACCGAGATCGCGCTCGGGTTCAAGACCGCACCGCATCTCCCCTTCACCGATACCGACACCGAACAACTCGGCAGCAACGCGCTCGTGATGCGGATCCAGCCCGACGAAGGTGTCACGCTCCGGTTCGGAGCGAAGGTGCCCGGGACGCAGATGGAAATCCGAGACGTCAACATGGACTTTGCGTACGGCGGATCCTTCACCGAGTCGTCTCCCGAGGCCTATGAGCGACTTATCCTCGACGTGCTGCTCGGCGACCCTCCCCTGTTCCCGCAACAGGAGGAAGTCGAGTTGAGCTGGGAGATTCTCGACCCTGTCCTCGACTACTGGGCGAGCCTTCCGGAAAAGCCACAGGACTACGAGTCCGGCACGTGGGGACCTGCCAATGCCCACGAGATGATCGCCCGCGACGGCCGCGCCTGGCGCCGGCCCTGACGAGAGGAGCAAGCCATGCTCATCAAGCTCACCGATACCTCGTCACGCGACATCATCAACGCCGTGTTGAAGGCCCGCAGCAACATCGGCAGCACCACCGGCATGGTGATGACGTTGATGGTCGAAGCCGAGCAGCGGACGTTCGAACGGACGTACCAAGCAGCCCTGGTCGCAGCCCGCGAGCATCCGTGCCGGTTGATCCTGGTCGTTCGCACGATGGGCAAGACAGACAAACTGGACGCCGAGATCCACCTGGCCGACGTGCCCGGCGAGGTCATCCTGCTTCGGTTGTCCGGCGAACTGCGAAGCCATGCCGACTCGATCGTGCTGCCGCTGCTCCTGCCCGATTCCCCCGTGGTCATGTGGTGGCCCGCGAGATCGCCGGAGCGGCCCGGTGACGACCTCCTCGGCTCGCTCGCCGACCGCCGGATCACCGACGCCGAGGGCGACCCCAAGCCGATCGAGGCGATCCGGACCCGCGCCCGCTACCACTCGGCGGGCGACACCGACCTGGCCTGGACGAGGTTGACGAAGTGGCGTGCGCTGCTGGCCGCCGCCCTCGACCAGTACCCGACGATCGTGCAGTCCGCGTCGGTCTCGGCGGCGCGCACCAACGCCCCGGCCGACCTCATGGCGGCCTGGCTGGAGACCCGGCTGCACGTGCCGGTGACCCGGGGATACTCGAACGGGCCTGGCATCACCCAGATCAAGATGGAGACCCCGGGAGGGTCGATCGTCATCAGCCGAGAGGACGCCAAGACGGCGACGTACTCGATCCCGGGCCAGCCACGCCGTACCGTCGCGCTCAAGCGGCGCGACATCAACGAATTGCTCACCGAGGAACTCCGTCGGATGGATGCCGACGACATCTACGAGGGCACCCTTCACCAGCTCCTGATCCGCTGCGGTCAGACTCCGCCGCCACCCGCGGACAAGGGCATCGCGGCCCCCGGTGAATCCCCCTTGGCGGGAACTGCGCGCACGGCTCAGGAGGTGCGCGAGGATTCCGGGGAGGCAGTCACCGTCGCTCGTACGGGCGCACGTTCCGACAGCCGCAAGGCAGCACGAGTACGGCGCCGGTTCGCGGCATCGACCACGGCCCCTGCCGCGACGCCCAGCACTTCGGCCGAGGCGGTCGCTGAGGAGGTCGACTCGGCCGGTCAACCACAACCGGCGGGTCAACCCGCTCCCAGCGACGACAGCCAGCCTGCACCGTCCGACGCCCCTTCGACCAGCGCCCCAGAAGAGCCGAAGCCGGAGAGCTGAGATGGCGCCCCTGGTCCGTCGTTATCCGACGCCACAGGTGCTGGCCGAGGACGTGGCCGAGTGTTTGATCCACCGGCTCCATGACCTCCAACAGGCCAACGGCGTGGCAGAGGTGTGCCTCACCGGCGGTCGGGTCGCCAATCTCGCGTACGAGCATTTGGCCCGGAAGGTGGGCCGATCCGGAGTCGACCCGGGCATGCTCGAACTGTGGTGGACCGACGAGGCCTTCGTGCCGACCGACGATCCACGCCGGAACTCGCTCGAAGCCTTGGCCCGCCTGGCGGGCAGCTTCCCGCTGGATCCCGCGCGAACACACCTGATGCCGTCCAAGGACGGGTCCGCCGATGCCGTCGAAGCAGCGGTGGCCTACGGCAGAGAGATGTCAGGCCACACCATGGACATCTGCCTGCTCAGCATCGGAGAAACGGGTCACGTGGCGGCGCTGTTTCCGGGACACCCTTCGTCAGAGCCAACGGCTGCCCTCGCGGTCGGCGTGACCGATGCCCCGAAGCCGCCGCCCGAGCGCATCTCGCTGAGCCTCGCGACGATCAACCGGTCTCGAGAGGTGTGGCTGCTGGCGTCAGGTCCCGAGAAGGCCGAGGCCGTCGCCCGAACGTTCGACGGCGATCCGACCACCATCTCCGCCCACGTCGCGGGCGTCGACCGCACCCGGTTCTTCATCGACGAGGCTGCGGCCGCACATTTACCGTTCCACAGGTGCCGCCTCTAAGGAAACGCTGATCAATCATCTTCCGGCTGCGGCGCACCGGATGGGGCGATCCGCTACCCCCACATCTCTACCCGTACGCCCGGTACGACCACGAGATGTGGTGGTACCGGCTCATCGGAGCCCGGCACGTCCTCGCTCGGAACAGCATTGATCAGCGCTTCCCTAACGAGTACACCAGTACGCTGTACGGAGCGATCGAGATCAGGGCCGAGCCGTCGTCAGCGGTGGCGGTGTCAGTGGACACGAAGTCACTGAACGCATCGCTG
>JBDHZQ010000056.1:0-16301 GCA_039811945.1 Propionibacteriaceae bacterium | reverse complement strand
CGGCGCCGAGGGCGGTGCCTCGGTGACGGTTTCGCCGAGATCGTTGATCATGGCCCGCACTCGGCCGTGGGCCGAACCGGCCACGATCGAGTCGCCCACGTGCAGGCTGCCGCGTTGGACGAGCACGGTCGCGACCGGGCCGCGGCCCTTGTCGAGATGCGCTTCGATGGCCACGCCCTGGGCCGGCATGTCGGGGTTCGCCCGCAGGTCGAGCTCCGCGTCTGCGGTCAGCACGATCGCCTCCAGGAGTTGGTCGAGCCCGATCCTGGCCGTCGCGGAGACGTCGACGAACATCGTGTCGCCGCCGTACTCCTCCGGCACCAAACCGAACTCGGTCAACTGGCCGCGCACCTTGGTCGGGTCGGCCGTTTCCTTGTCGATCTTGTTGACCGCGACCACGACGGGTACGTCAGCCGCCTTGGCGTGGTTGAGAGCCTCGATCGTCTGGGGCATCACACCGTCGTCGGCAGCCACGACGAGGACGGCGATGTCGGTCGCCTTCGCGCCGCGGGCACGCATGGCCGTGAAGGCCTCGTGACCCGGGGTGTCGATGAAGGTGACCTTCCGCTCGACCCCGTCGACCTCGGTCTCCACCTGGTACGCGCCGATCGCCTGCGTGATGCCGCCCGCCTCACCTGCGACCACGTTCGAGTGGCGCAGGGCGTCGAGCAGCTTCGTCTTACCGTGGTCGACGTGACCCATGACGGTGACGATGGGCGGCCTCGGCATGAGGTCGTTCTCGTCGCCGGCGTCCTCGCCGAACTCGATGTCGAAGCTTTCGAGGAGCTCGCGGTCCTCGTCTTCGGGAGACACCACTTCGATGTCGTAGTTGAGTTCCGCACCGAGCACCTGCAGCGTGTCGTCGGCCACGGACTGCGTGGCCGTGACCATCTCGCCCAGGTTGAACAGCACTTGCACGAGGGTCGCGGGCTCGACGCCGATCTTCTCGGCCAGGTCGGTGAGAGACGCGCCGCGCGCCAGACGGATCTTGGAGCCGTCACCAGGACGGATCCGCACGCCGCCAATCGTCGGCGCCTCCATCTGGTCGAACTCTTGCCTGCGCTGCTTCTTCGACTTGCGTCCGCGACGCCCGGGGGCACCCTGACGACCGAAAGCACCCTGCGTACCGGAGCCGCTGCGACCACCGCGACCGCCACGACCGCCACCGCTCGGCATTCCTCCGGGAGCACCCGCGCCGCCACCGGGACGACCAGGACCGCCACCGGGACCGCGTCCGCGACCCGGGGCACCTCCGGGGCCACCGGCCCGAGCGCGCGTGCTCGGACCACCACCGAGCTGACCGGACGCCTGCTTGGGCATCATGCTCGGATTCGGCCTCGGCATTCCGGGGCGAGGTCCCGCGCTCCCGCCCGGGCGGGGCATTCCACCCGGTGCGGAGCCGGGACGACCTGGCGCGGTGGTTCCGTCTTGACGCGGGGGCGCCGGGCGCCGGACACCCATGCCCTGCGACGACGCGTAGGGGTTGTTGCCCGGGCGGGGGGTACCCGCCGGGCGGCGCGACTGAGCCGGAGCTCCGGGCCCGGGGCGCGGCGCAGGACGTGGCGTACCGCCCGGACGAGCGCTCGGGGCGCTCGGCGAGGAGGGCTGACCCGGGCCGGGACGCGGAGCCGACGGGCGCCCGCTCGACGCGGGGGTGGTCGGCCGGGGGGTCGAGGCCCCAGCACCTGGGTTGGTCGTCGTGCTCGGGGACGGGCGGGTCTCCTGGCGCGGCTCCGTGCGGGGGGTGCTTGTGGTCGGGCGCGGCGTGGGGCCAGGCCTGACACCGGGACCAGGACGTGTTCCGGTCGTCGGCCTTGGGCTCGCCGGCACCGTCGGGGCAGCCGTCGAAGCCGCGGCGGCAGGCGCCGGCTTGGGGGACGCCGGAGCCGTGGAGGCAACCGACTGGGCGGAGGGAGCCGTACGTGCCGACGCAGCACTCGGAGCAGCGCTCACTGCCGGAGCGGGATCACCGGAGGTCTTTTCGCGAACCTTCCGGACGACCGGGGGTTCGAGCGTCGATGAAGCGGATCGGACGAACTCGCCCATGTCCTTCAACGTGTTCAGTAGTTCTTTACTTTCCAGTCCGAGCTCTTTCGCGAGCTCCCAGACACGGACCTTGGCCACTGGTCTCCTTCAGGTCCGGACCTCGCGTCTGGACCCCTAGTTGGTGGTGTTGCTCATTTCGGCGTACTCATCGAGTGGTCATGAGCGTCAGCCCACTTTCTGATCGTCACCCTGCCCGGGGCCGGGCAGTCGGCCCTTTAGTCTAGGCCCTCTTCGCCAGGGGTTTCCAACCGGGCCGCGGCCGCGAGCCGCTCGGTGTCCATCGCCAGTCCCTCTCGGCGCAGCGCACGCGGCAACGCTCTGCGCCGCGCGGCCTTCGCGATGCACTCGGTGGTCGGATGGATCCAGGCACCGCGGCCGGGGAGGCGGTGCCGTACGTCGACCTGGACTTCGCCGTCACCATAGGCGACCAGACGGATCAACGCCGAAGCAGGTTCCCGCGTACGGCAGCCAATGCACGTACGGATGGGCTCGGGCACCCGCCCACCGTAGCCGGACGCTCGGAAGTCTGGCATGCGGACCTCGCCGACCGCCGACCGCGCGGACGCAAACTGCCCGCAATCGGCGCTGTTGTCGCGATCCACATCGGTCGGGGTCGCGCTCAGAGGCAGATTCGGTACGGCTCACCCAGCCCAAAGGCGCCGCAAGAGGCGCAGAACGTGCACCAAGCGGGGGCGAGACCGGTGAGAAGACAGAGGATCGGTAGCCCATTCACAGGTCAATCACAGGCACGATCACTTGAGTGGGGTTCCAGGAAACACGCCGAGACCGAGGAGGCACCGTAGACGAGAAGATTCCCCAACCCTTTCCCCACAGCGGCGCCGACCTCGGGTCGGCGCCGTTGCCCTGTCTCGGGCCGTATCATGACGTCGCACCCCCGGGAGGTCCCGTGAAGAAGTTCGTCCGCGTCCTGGTCCGCGTTTTGCTCGTGGCCGTGGCGCTCGTTCTCGTCGTGGTCGGCATCCGCGTGGTCAACGGCTTCCGGTACCCGACTCCCGCGTCGCTCAGCGGCAACCAGATGGACGCATCGAGGTACCCGTTGACGCAACCCGACGTGACGATCGAACGGGTGCAGGGGACGTACCTCAACGGCTTCCACGTCAAGGCCAAAACGCTGAGGCGCGGGGGCTTGATCGTCGTCTGGGGCGGTTCGGACGGTGGACCGGACTACGAGCGAGCGGTCCGGATCGCCCAGCAGGGTTACGACGTGCTCAGCCTGTTCTTCTTCGGCCAGCCGAACCAGAAGCCGACCCTGGCCGAGGTGCCGCTCGACTTCTTCGACGAGGTCCTGACGTGGCGCGATGCGAACGTCAACCCTGGCCCGATCACCGTGATCGGTACCTCCAAGGGCGCGGAGTTGGCACTCGTCCTCCAAGCCCGATATCCGCGCATCGACAACGTGGTCGTCTACACCCCGACCCTCTACTCGTGGCAAGGTCTCGACTACACGACGGCAAAGGCGTCGTGGACCTGGCACGGCGAGCCGTTGCCGGCGGTGAACTTCCGGTACGCCGACGCTTCGGCCTCGGCTGGGATGGTCGCGTCGATGCTGTTCAACACGCCCATGCGGCTGAGGGCGACGTACGAGTCTGCCGCGGCCCACGATCCAAACGCCTCGGCGGCGCTGATCGAAGTCAAGGTTCCGGGCCACCTGCTGGCGTTGGCCGGCGACGACGACGCGATGTGGCCGGGCGACCAGGCTGCCCGTACCCTCGGAGCGCTCAAGCCTGGGGCCACCGAGGCCCACGTGTTCCCCGGCGCCGGTCACCTCTTCGGTGCGAACGACGGCTATGCGTTGGGCTACCTGCTGGGCGGAACCAGAGCCGCCAACGAGGCCGCCCAGGAGCAATCCGATCGCATCCTCGATGCCGCCCTCGACGCCTGGTACCCGCTGCGCTGAGTCTGCGTCGAAGCGTTCAGGAAGCCGTATCCGGCCTGATGTCGATGCGCCACCCGGTCAGCCGGGCGGCCAGACGGGCGTTCTGCCCCTCGCGGCCGATCGCGAGGCTGAGCTGATAGTCCGGCACGATCACCCGGGCGGACCGAGTCGCCAGATCGACGACCTCGACGCTCGTGACCCGCGCCGGTGACAAAGCCGAGGCGACGAACTTCGCGGGGTCCTCGGACCAGTCGACGATGTCGATCTTCTCGTCGTTGAGCTCGTGCATGACCGCACGGACCCGCTGACCCATCGGACCGATGCACGCGCCCTTGGCCGACACGTCCGGATTGTTGGAAATGACGGCGATCTTCGTGCGATGACCCGCCTCACGGGCGATGGACTTGATCTCCACCACACCCTGCTCGATCTCGGGCACCTCGAGGCGGAACAGCTTCTCCACCAGACCCGGATGGGTTCGGGACACGACCACCTGCGGCCCACGGATGTCACGCCGTACGGCCACCACGAACACGCGCAACCGCTTGCCATGCGTGTACGACTCCCCCGGCGCCTGCTCGGCCTGCGGAAGGATGGCCTCGACCTTGCCGAGGTCCACCCGTACCGCCGCACTGTGCCGGTCCTGCTGCACCACACCGAGCAGGATGTCGCCCTCGGCGGCCGAGAAGTGCCCGAACTTCTGCTCGTCCTCGGCCTCGCGGATGCGTTGGAAGATGATCTGCCGAGCCGTCGCGGCGGCGACCCGACCGAAGTCGGTCGGCGTGTGGTCGAACTCCCCCACGACCTCCCCGTCGGGGTCTCGCTCCGGCGCGAACACCTGCACCTTGCCGGTCTTGCGGTCGATCGCCACCCGGGCGCCTTTGACGTGGTCGTCCGTCTTCTCGTACGCGTTGAGCAGCGCGTCCTCCAACGCCGACATCACGACGGAGACCGGAATGTCCTTGTCACGCTCAAGCTGCCGAATCGCGGCCAGATCGATGTCCATGGCGCCTACTCCTCGTTCTGATCGTCGGAATCGTCACCGATGTCGTCGAGTTCGGGATCGGGCTTGCGATTCATCTCTACCTGTACGGCTGCACGCGACACCTGCTCGTACGGCACCTCGCGCCTCTGCCCGTCGACCTCGATCGTGGCGGCTGCGGGGCCGGCATCGGCGATGCGGCCGGTGACCTGGGTGCCGTCGGGGAAGGAAACCGACACCAGCCGACCCGAATTTCTCTTCCACTGTCGAGGTTGGGTCAGCGGCTGCCCGACCCCCCGGGTCGTGACCTCCAGCACGTACGGCGCCGATCCCGTGGCGGCCGACCCGTCCAGAGCGGCAGAGACCGCCTTGGACGCCTGGGCGACGTCGTCGAGCAGCGGACCACGGCCCAGCGGACCGTCACCGTCGACGGTGATGCGGAGCACCGATCGTTTGCCTGCCGGGATCACGTCGAGACGGTCGAGTTCCAACCCGTGGGCGGCGAGGACCGGTTCGAGCAGCGCAGTGAGCGCAGGGACGTTCATGCGGTCCTCCGATTGGGTCGAGCGATTGTCCGGCCAGCATAGTGCGGGCGCGACGGTAGGTTGGGGCCATGCGTCGCCGGGTGTTCGTTCTGGGGTCCGCGGCGTTCTTGGCCGGTTGCTCGGTCAGCGACCCCCGGATCAAGGGATCGGCCGCCCCGGCCCCAGGTGCCACACCGCCACCCCCGTTCGGCGGCGCACAGGCCGTCGCTGATCTGGAAACCGTGGCCGAAGCTCACCTCTCGGCGTGCGCCGCAGCACCCTGGGCAGGAGCCGACGGCGACCGATTCCGTACCCTCGCAGCCATCCGTACCCGCCACCGCTCCGTGCTGGCCAGCCCCGAACCTCTCCGACGCGAGGCGGTCACCGTGGCCGCCACGTCAGCGGCGCCGGTCGCACCCAGCAAGGAGGCCGGTCTGAATGCCGCCGCGGCAGCGCTCACCCAGCTGCGTGATGCCTGCCTCGGCCATGTGACTCAATCGACGAACGTGACGGCAGCCTTCTGGGCGGCGCTCGCGGCCTCCGCCGCGCAGTCGATCTCGGCGCTCACGGTCGGGATCACTCCGCCCCGACCGGGGATTCCGCTGCGTGAGGTCGCCGTCGAAGACCCTGCGGCTGCCGCGACCGCAGTGCTCGACCGCTATCACGAGGCCGTGTACGGCTTCCAGTCCGCGCTCGGATTCCTGCCGGCCCGGCATCCGTCCCGAGTGGCTCTGGCCGCCATGGTCGCCACCGCGAAGACCCAACGCGACGACCTGGTCGCCGCGTCGCGTGCCCAGTCGGCCACGCCTGACCCGGGCTCCGGGTCGTACTCGCTGCCCCCCGCCCCCGACCCTGCCGCGGTCATGAGCCTGGTCGAACGTCTGACGACGTCGGTCGCAGAAGCGGCTGCGGTGTGGGTGGCGAGCGCCGCCGACCCCGACCGGGCTCGGGCAGCGCAATCGCTGCTGAAGGCGTCGACCTTGGCGCTGCCGCTCGGGCTGGGGATGGCCGACTACCCGGGCTGGCCGGACCGGTTGTCCTAGCGTCACACGAACAGCCGTACCGAGTCGTACGCCAGCTTGAGCGCCAACGCGACCAGCACGACCAGGAACACCCGCCTGACGAACGCGTTGCCGTGTTTGATCGCCATCCGAGCTCCCAGCGCTCCGGCGGTCAGGTTCGCCAGCGCCATCAGCGCCCCGACCTTCCACAGCACATGACCGCTGATCCCCAGCACCACCAGCGCCGCGACGTTCGTGGTGAGGTTCGCCAACTTGGTCAAGACGGTCGCTTGGAGGAAGCCGTACCCGATGACGGCCACCAACAAGATGACGAAGAACGTGCCCGTGCCTGGCCCGATCAACCCGTCCCACAGGCCGACGGCGAGCCCGATCCCCAGCACCCGCACGAACCTGGCCCGTCCTTCGTGCCGCAAACGGGTCTCGAGGCCGAGGGCCGGGCGCCGCAGCGTGTAGACCCCGACGACCACGACGGTCGCCAGGACGAGCGGGGTGAACGCCTGGCGCGGGAAGAACCGGACGAGTTGGGCGCCGCCGGTGGAGCCGAGGTACGACGCAGCCATCAGCGGCACCGCCACGGACCATTCGACGGGCACACGGCGCAGGTACGTCCCGGTGGCCACGGCGGTACCTGCCGCCGACGAGAGTTTGTTCGTACCCGACACTGTCGCGACCGAGGTGTCCGGCGGCAGCCCGATCAGCAGACTCGGCAGCTGGATCAGACCTCCGCCGCCCACGACCGAATCGACCCAACCCGCGAGAAATGCCGCCCCGACCAGCAGGATCAGGGTGACGAGCGGGAGGTCGAAGACCATCAGCCGCGCACGCCGGCCAGCACGCGGGCGACCGCGTCCTCGACGAGCACCTCTTCCTTCGCGCCGGACGCCCGGTCACGGAGTTCGACGACACCATGGGCCAGGCCGCGGCCGACGACGACCACCGTCGGCATGCCCAGCAGTTCGGCGTCGGTGAACTTGACGCCTGGAGAGGCCTTGCGGTCGTCGAGCAGCACCTCGAGTCCGGCGACCTGCAGTTCCTCGGCCAGGCGCTCGGCTTCCGCGATCACGGCCGGGTCGTTGCCGGTGCTCATGACCTGCACGTCGTACGGCGCCAGCGCGCGCGGCCAGGCCAGGCCACGCTCGTCGCAGGTCGTCTCCGCGACCATCGCGACCGCCCGGCTGATGCCGATGCCGTACGAGCCCATCGTCACGGTGCGCAGCTTGCCGTTCTGGTCGAGCACCTGCAGGCCCAGGGCCTCGGCGTACTTCGTGCCCAACTGGAAGATGTGCCCCATCTCGACCCCACGCGCGAGTTCGAGCGGCCCGGACCCGTCGGGCGCCGGATCACCCGCGCGCACCTCGGCGACGTCGATCGTGCCGTCACCGACGAAGTCTCGGCCGGCGACCAGGTTCACCACGTGGTAGTCGGCGACGTTCGCGCCGGTCACCCACGCGGTGCCGTCGACCACCCGAGGATCGAGCAGGTAGCGAACGCCGCTCGTACCCTCGGTGCCGAGCACTGCAGCGCCGTCCTTGGCCGGGCCGATGTACCCCTTGACCAACTGAGGGCGTGCGGCGAAATCGGCGTCGTCCAGCGGCACGGCCTCGGCCGGGGTGATCGCCGCCTCCAGCCGCTTCAGGTCGACCTCTCGATCACCGGGCAGGCCGACGACGAGCGCCTCTCGCGCGCCGTTGGGCAGGGTGAGCATGAACGCCACGTTCTTCAGCGTGTCGGCGGCCGTCCAGAGCCGGTCGCTGCGGGGGGCAGTTTCGTTGACCGCGTCGACCAGGGTCGCGATCGTGCCGGCGCCCGGGGTGTGCACGAGGGTCGGCGCGGGTACGGCGCTGGCGTCGACGACCGGGGGCGCGGGAGTAACGACCGCCTCGACATTGGCGGCGTAACCACCCGGCGATCGGACGAACGTGTCCTCGCCGTTGGGTGCGATCGCCAGAAATTCCTCCGATGCCGATCCGCCCATGGCACCCGAGGTCGCCTGGACGATGACGTACTCCAGCCCCAGCCGGTCCATGACCTGGACGTACGCCTCCCGGTGAAGGTCGTACGCCGCCTGCAAACCCGCCGCGTCCAGGTCGAACGAATACGAGTCCTTCATCACGAACTCGCGCCCGCGCAACAAGCCCGCTCGAGGGCGAGCCTCGTCGCGGTACTTGGTCTGGATCTGATAAAGCGCCAAGGGCAGGTCCTTGTAGGAGCTGTACAGGTCCTTCACCAGGAGCGTGAACATCTCCTCGTGCGTGGGTCCGAGCAGGTAGTCGGCGTTCTTGCGGTCGCGCAACCGGAACAGGTTCGGGCCGTACTCGGTCCACCGACCGGATGCTTCGTACGGCTCACGCGGCAGCAGAGCGGGGAATCGGACTTCCTGTGCTCCGATCGCGTCCATCTCCTCGCGCACGATCTGCTCCACCTTGCGGAGCACCCGAAGACCCAACGGCAGCCACGAGTAGATGCCTGGCGCCGCGCGACGGATGTACCCCGCGCGCACCAGCCAGCGGTGGCTCGGGACCTCGGCGTCGGCCGGGTCCTCGCGCAGGGTACGGACGAACAGTTGCGACATCCTCGTGACGGGCACGGATCTGGCTCCTCCACTACATCGACACCCAGCCAGCAGGCTGCTCGCGTAGCCTACCGACGCCCGCCGACAGCATCGACTCGATTCCGGCTCCCGACGCCTCAGCCCTCGACGACCCCGTGCTCGCCCAGGGCGGTGACCGCCTCCATCGTGCGTTGCCGGGCAGCGCGCAGCCGTACCGCATCGCCGAGGCCTGCCGCCAAGGCCGCGTTGACGGGGTAGACCCGCACCGGCCCGAGCGAAGAGTGCGTGACCAGGGTCGGGATGTACTCGGGCTTCGTCACCTCGAAGCCCCCGGTCGGCTTCTCGGTGAACGTGAACCGCGGGAGGTAGCCTTCGGCCCCGCGGACCATGTCGATGGGTTGCGCCGCCACCAGGTTGCCCATGCCGTACGCGACCCACTTGCCGTTGATCCGGGTGAACGGCTGCGCGACGTGCACGTGGCTCCCGTAGACCAGGTCGACATCGGGCGAGGCCGCCAGGGCCGCAGCCAGTTGGCGCTGCTGGGCGTTCGGCAGGGTCTGGTACTCGTCGCCGCCGTGGATGTAGGCCAGCACGATGTCGGCGCCGGCCTGCCGGGCGGCGTGCGCCCTGGCCAACATCTGAGCTGGGTCGAGCGTGTCGACCGACCACTCCTTGCCGGCCGGGGGTTGGAAACCGTTCAGGTCGTACGTACCGGCCACGATCCCGACCTTCACGCCGGCTTTGGTTGTCAGGATCGTAGGGGTACGGCTGTCCTCGACAGTCGGGTGCGTCCCGGTCGTCACGATGCCCTGGGCGCGCAGCGTGGCGGCTGTCCTCACCAGACCGTCCCAGCCGTCGTCGAGCGAATGATTCGACGACGTCGTACACGCATCCCAGCCCACAGCCGCAAGACCGCGGGCGATCTGGGGTGGAGCCGCGAAGACCGGATAGTTCTTGTACGGCCCACCCGGCGCCGCGAACGGCACCTCCTCGTGACAGATGGCCAGATCCGCCCCTTCGATGATCGGCTTGATGGCGGCGAACATCGGCCCGAAGTCGAACCCGTCGGTGCCTTGGCGGGTCCGGGTGGCCTCGGCTTGGGCGCTCATCCATACGGTGTTGTGCCACAGCAGGTCACCGGACATGACGATTGTCGCGGTCCGGGGAGAGAAGGTCGGTGCCGGGGTGGTCGTCGGTGCCGGCTCCCGCGTGGTCACCTGAGTCGGCGACGGGTCGGAGCTTGGACTGGTCGTGGGATCGGCGCCCGCGGTCTCGGCAGCCGTAGCGGGAGTGGCCATCGGCCGGCTGCCGGGGGGAGGCGCGATGGCGCACCCCGCCGTCAGAAACAGAACCAGAAAGATCCGAACGAGCCTCTGCATCCCCAACCTCTGCATCCCCAACATCCCCCGCCCCGAGGCTACCGAGACGGGGTTGGCGGATTCGTCACCCGGTCGGCGGGTCGGACCCGTGTCGCCCTACGCTTCACCGATGAGCGGACAACAGACTCCCCCGCAGCCCGGGTGGGGCCCACAGCCCGGATGGGGCCAGCAGCCCGGACGGGGCCCGCAGCCAGGATCGGGCCCGCAGCCCGGATGGGGCCAGCAGCCCCAGTGGCAGGCCGAGGCGCCCCAGCCCACCCAGGCGCCGTACCAGACCAACCCCGATCCACGCGAGGTAATCAGGCCCGAGGGCGCACCTCAGGGCGCACCGGCCCACCTGCGGGTCACTCTGCAAGGAAGCGTGATCACGTCGAGCATGATCACCCCCACCCTGCTGTTTAACGGTCAGCCGGTGAGGGCGTCGTACGGGCCGAACGACTACCTGCTTCCGCCTGGGCGGTTGACGGTGTCGGCCTACGCCCAGTGGATGCGGCAGTACGGCCAAGCCTCCGTGGATGTCGACCTGTACCCCGGACGCACGGTCGAGGTGTGGTACGCCGCACCCCTCCACCAGTTCACGACCGGGTCCATGGGGTTCGCCAAGCAGTCCCGGAAAGGGGTCGGGGTGCTGGTTGCGATCCTCGCCGTTCCGACGCTCCTGGTGGTGTTCGTCGTGCTCCTCGGGCTTCTGGCCCGATAAGGCTCAGTACAGGATCGTCGCGAGTTCGCCGATCTCCTCGAACCCGACCCGCCGGTACAACGCCCGGGCCACGGTGTTGAAGTCGTTCACGTACAACGTGACCGCCTGCCATTCCTCCAGACACAGGTCCACGACTCCGGCCATCGCGGCGGCACTGAGCCGGCGACCTCGAAGTTCCGGCTGCAGCCACACACCGGCGACCTGGCACACTCGCGACGTCGCCGAGCCCACGTCGGACTTGTACACGACCCGCCCGGAGTCGACGATCCCGAACGCCCGGCCCTGGTCGACGAGCCGCTCCACGTACCAGCGATAGCCTCCGGTGCCGTCCAGCGGCGAAACCCCGACCTCCTCGGTGTACATCGCGACCGCAGCGACGAAGTAGCTCTCGATGTCGGCTCTGGAGACGCGGACCACTCGCGGCTCGGGATCGACGGCCGGCGGCCCGTCGATCACCATCAACGGTTGGGAGGTCCTGAGTTCACGGGTGGCGTGCCAGTTGCCCGGATATCGGTCGACCAGCCGCTCCCACAAACCGAGTGCTTCCTCGCGTACCCCGACGATCGAGGCGCAGCGGCGCATCGGCCCCAGCGCCTCCGCGTAGGCGTCGAGCGCTTCGGGGCTCGCGTTGACCGGCACCAGATTCGCCCCGTGGTGCAGGATCGAGGTCAATTCGCCGTCCTGCTCGTACCCCCAGACCTCGCATCCCAACGAGAAGGCTTCGAGACCTCCGGTGCGAATTCTCGAGGCAACGAAGACGTTCTCGTACGGCCGACGCGCCAGGATCGCCACGACCGCCGACAGGTCGTCGTTGGTGAGGGTCCGGACGCGGGCCGACATCAGCCGACGGTCACGGTCGGGCTGCCGCCCGCAGGTGCATCTTCGGCCAAGCGCTTGGCCTCGTAGATCAGCGTCTCGACGATCTCGTCCTCGGGGACGGTCCGGATGACCTCGCCGCGCACGAAGATCTGTCCCTTGCCGTTGCCCGAGGCCACACCCAGGTCGGCTTCCCGGGCTTCGCCCGGACCGTTCACGACGCAGCCCATGACGGCGACCCGAAGCGGCACGTCCAACCCTTCCAAGCCCGCGGTCACTTCCTCGGCGAGCGTGTAGACGTCGACCTGCGCCCTGCCGCAGGACGGGCAGGAGACGATCTCCAGGTGCCGCGGGCGCAGGTTGAGCGCCTCCAGGATCTTGTTGCCGACCTTCACTTCCTCGACCGGCGGGGCTGACAGCGACACGCGGATCGTGTCGCCGATGCCCTGGCTGAGCAAGGCGCCGAACGCCGTGGCCGACTTGATCGTGCCCTGGAAGGCGGGGCCGGCCTCGGTCACGCCCAGATGAAGCGGGTAGTCGCACTGCTCGGACAGCTGTTCGTACGCGCGCACCATCACGACCGGGTCGTGGTGTTTCACGCTGATCTTGAAGTCGCGGAAGTCGTGCTCCTCGAACAGGCTCGCCTCCCACAAAGCCGACTCGACCAGCGCCTCGGGCGTGGCTGAGCCGTACTTGTCCATGATCCGCTTGTCGAGCGAACCGGCGTTGACGCCGATCCTGATGGAGACGCCGGCGTCGTGAGCCGCCCTCGCGATGGCGCCGACCTGGTCGTCGAAGGCTCGGATGTTGCCGGGGTTGACGCGCACGGCTGCGCATCCGGCGTCGATCGCGGCGAAGACGTACTTCGGCTGGAAGTGGATATCGGCGATCACGGGGATCTGCGACTTCTTCGCGATGATCGGCAACACTTCGGCGTCGTCGGCGCTCGGCACGGCTACGCGCACGATGTCGCAGCCCGATGCCGTGAGCTCCGCGATCTGCTGCAAGGTGGCGTTGATGTCGGTGGTCTTCGTCGTGGTCATCGACTGCACCGAGATCGGCGCATCGCCGCCGACCAGCACCTTGCCCACTTTGATCTGACGCGTCTTGCGCCGGGGGGCGAGCACGGGGGGTGCGACCTTCGGCATCCCGAGATTCACTGCGGGCACGAACTCTCCTCGTTCAGAAGATACGGACGGGACTGATGACGTCGGCGATGATCACGATCACTCCGGCGAGCAGCAGGAAACCGCCTACAAGATACGCCACGGGCAGCATCCGGGCGGTGTCCACGTATCCGGGATCGGGCCGTTTGAACACCTTCGCGGCCGCTCGCCGGAGGCCTTCGTACAGCGCCCCGGCGATGTGTCCGCCGTCGAGCGGTGGCAGGGGTACCAGGTTGAACAGGGCGACGAACAAGTTCACGGCACCGAGCAACATGACGAAGGTGGCGGCCCTGGCACCGGGATCCAACTGTCCGGCAGTCGCCAACTCGCCTGCGGCCACCGAGGCGCCGACGACGGAGATCGGACCGTTCACGTCGCGTGGCTTCCCGGTCACCAGGTCAGCCGCGACGCCGAACACCTTGACGGGGAACTGCACGAGGGCGCCCACACTGGCCTTCGTCATCGACCACATGTCGGCGAGCGTCTCGGCCGGACCGAGCTTGACCATGGCACGCGTCGGGCTGACACCGAGGAAGCCGGCCTTGACGGTCGCGTTCGGGTCGTCCAGGGAGGCGACGTCGCGCACGACGCCGGGTACGGCAGGCAGGTCGACGCGGCCCTGACCGGGCCGGTGGACGGTGATCTGGACCGCTGCGGCACCGTTGGCGCGGACGATCTGGACCAGCTGCGACCAGGTCGTCACCGTCGTGCCGTTGACGGCGACGACCGTGTCGTTGGCCTGGAGTCCGGCAGCCTTCGCCGGTGGGGCTACGCACGCAGCCGGAGCCGGGTCGAGGCAGTCGGAGACGACGGCGATCTGCAGGGTCGACTGGGCCACCCCGTACAGACCGTTCACGCCCCAGAACATTCCGAACGCCAACAGCAGGTTCATGAACGGACCGCCGAACATCACGACCAGCTTCTGCCAGGTCTTCTTCTGGTAGAAGAGGCGCGAGTCGGCCCGGTCGGTGGCCGTGATGTCGACAGCCTCGGCTTCGCGGGCGTCCTCGGCGAGTTCGGCGAGCCGGCCGGTACGGCGCTTCGAGCTGGGCGGGTACATCCCGAGCAGTCGCACGTATCCACCCAGCGGAACCAGCTTGACGCCGTACTCGGTCTCACCGACCTGGCGCGACCACAGGGTCTTGCCGAATCCGACGAAGTACTGCGGCACCCGAACGCCGAACAGCTTGGCCGGCACGAGGTGACCGACCTCGTGCAGCGCGATCGACAGCAGGATCAGGGCGAAGAACCCCAACCCGGCCAGTACGGCCCACACCACACTCATCAGTTCTCCTCGCCTGCCACAGCTGCCGCCCGTTGCCGAGCCCAGGCATCGGCTGCGAGTACGGCGTCGACCGTCAGATCGGCGTCCGGCACCCAGGCCGCGCCCCGAACCGATGGTAGGTCGGCGGTGGTCAGGTGTTCGTCGACGACTGCGGCGATGGTGTCGACGATGTCGAGGAAGCCGATGGTTCCGGCGCAGAAGGCGTCCACGCAGGCCTCGTTCGCTGCGTTGTAGACGGCGGGAGCCGTACCCCCGGCTTGGCCGCACCGCCGGGCGAGTTCGACCGCAGGAAAGGCGACCGAGTCGAGAGGTTCGAAGGTCCAAGCGGCCGGGGTGGTCCAATCGCACGGCGCTGCGGCATCGGCGAGCCGCTCGGGCCAGGTGAGTCCGATCCCGATCGGCAGCCTCATGTCGGGCGGCGACGCCTGCGCGATCGTCGAGCCGTCGTGGAATTCGACCATCGAGTGCACGATCGACTGGGGATGCACGACGACGGTGATGGCGCTGAGCGCGACGCCGTACAACAGGCCCGCCTCCAGCAGTTCCAATCCCTTGTTGACCAGGGTGGACGAGTTGATCGTGATGACCCGGCCCATGTCCCAGGTGGGGTGGGCCATCGCCTGGGCCGGTGTCACGTCGGCCAGTTCGTCGCGGGTCCGACCGCGGAACGGCCCGCCGGACGCGGTGAGGATGAGCCTCCGTACCTCGTCACCTCGCCCCGAGCGCAGTGCCTGAGCGAAGGCCGAGTGTTCCGAGTCGACGGCGACGATCTGGCCGGGAGCGGCCGCCTCGGTGACGAGCCGGCCCCCGATCACCAACGATTCCTTGTTGGCCAGGGCCAACGTCGTACCCGCTCCGAGCACGGCAATCGTGGGCAACAACCCTGCCGAGCCGGTGATCGCGTTGAGAACGACGCCGCACGGTACGGCAGACAGGTGCGTCGCGGCGTCGGGGCCGCACCAGACAGTGACCTGCCCGTCCACGAGGTCGGTGCCGCCCTTGTCGTCGGGGCCGTCCACGACGTGTGCGGCCACGTCTGCCTCTGTCAGGAGACCGACCAGAACCTCGCCCGACTCGACCGTCGGAACGGCGACCACCGTGGGACGGAAGCGCCGTACCTGCTCGGCCAGCAATGGCAACCGACTCCCGCCGGCGGCCAAGCCGGCCACGACGAAACGATCCTCGTTACGGCCGATGACGTCGAGGGCCTGGGTGCCGATCGACCCGGTCGACCCGAGAATGACCACTTCACGCACGATGACCCTTTCGGTGGTTGACGTCGGTGTCGATCATCCCGCGTTTCGGGCAGGAACGCCTGCCCGGGACGACAGACTGTGGACCGTGGAACGACGCAGGGGAAGACCGCCTCGTCCGGCGGCCGTGGAAATCGAGTCGCTGGAGGAGTTCGACCTCCACATCCGCAGGACGAAGCGGCTGTTCGGCTGGTTCGTGCAGTCGGTCGACCTGACGCAGCGCGAGTCGGTCCTCGTGACCGCTGAACCCCACGGTGCGGTGTTCCTCGGCTGCGCACTCACCGACCGAGCCGAGGCGCACCTGCGGCGCGGCGGCGCACTGATCTTCCCGCGGTTGCCAGCGCTCCCCTTCGACCCGTACCGGGGCGCGCTCTACACCGCGCAAGCGCTCTATTCCGACCTCGAGCACGGGTACGCCACGACCCCCGACGCGCTCGTCTACGCGTGGACCCGCAGCCTCGATCACCCGCCGGCCACGAAGGACACCCTGGCGATGAGCCTGCACGACCACGCGATCGACAACGCACTGACCGAGGTGCTGACGTCCTTGGCTGCCCAAACGTGCGTCGGCGTCATGGGTGGGCATGCCGCCCAGCGAGGCACCGAGGCGTACGCCACGGCGGCCACCCTGGGACTGAGGCTGGCTGCCACCGGCCGGACCGTCCTGACCGGCGGCGGGC
>JBDHZQ010000055.1:0-16342 GCA_039811945.1 Propionibacteriaceae bacterium | reverse complement strand
CCTAAGTGGGCCAGGTCGACATCGATGTCGACCAGTCGGCGAGGGATGGTGGGGTACGGCAAGGCCGCGCTTCGGGGGAGAGCGCGGAGGAAGGTGCGGGTACGGCTCGGCCCGCATCCCGGGCGAAGGGAGGGAGCCGTACCCGCAGAGGGCGCGCTACCGCGCGCCGGCCAGATCGAGGGCGACGTCGACGATCATGTCTTCTTGGCCGCCGATCATCTTCCGCTTGCCGAGTTCGAGGAGAATCTCGTGGGCGGGGATGCCGTACTTCTCGGCGGCGGACTCGCTGTGCCTCAGGAAGCTGGAGTAGACACCGGCGAAACCGAGCGTCAGCGTCTCTCGGTCGACTCGCACCGGCCGTGTCATCAGTGGGCGAACCAGGTCGTCGGCTGCGTCGACCAGCTTGAAGAGGTCAGTCCCGTGGTTCCAGCCGAGCTTCTCGGCGACCGCGATGAAGGCCTCCATCGGACAATTGCCGGCTCCGGCGCCGAGACCGGCGAGGGCTAGGTCGACCCGATCGGCGCCTTCCTCGACGGCGACGACGCTGTTCGCCACCGACAACGACAGGTTCTCGTGGGCGTGGATGCCGATCTCGGTCTCCGGCTTCAACGCCTCGCGCAGGGCCCGGACCCGGTCACGAACACCGGTCATCGTCAGGGCACCGGCGGAGTCGGTCACGTACACGCACTGCGCGCCGTAGCTCTCCATCAGCTTGGCCTGGCTCGCCAACGCGTGCGGGTCGGTCATGTGGCTCATCATCAGGAACCCGGCGGTGTTGTAGCCGAGTTCGCGCGCGGTCGCGATGTGCTGGGCCGAGACGTCGGCCTCGGTGCAGTGGGTCGCGACCCGCACCATGCTGGCGCCGGCCTTGCGGGCGTCGGCGAGTTCGTGGATCGTCCCGATCCCCGGGAGGAGCAGAACGGTGATGGCGGCCCGCTGGGCGGTCTCGACCGCAGCCTCGATCAGTTCGAGGTCGAACGACCGGCCGAAACCGTAGTTGACGCTCGACCCGGCCAGCCCGTCACCGTGTGTGACTTCGACACTGTCGACACCTGCCTCGTCGAGAGCCTTCACGATGCTTCTGACATGGTCAGGGGTGAACTGGTGGCGTACGGCATGGCTCCCGTCACGCAACGTGACGTCGGAGATGAAGAGCTTCTGGTCGGCGCGGATCATACGAGCACCTCCTGCAGGTGACGGGCGACGACCTCGGCGGTCCGCTTCGCGGCCGAGGTCATGATGTCGAGGTTGCCGGCGTAGCTCGGCAGGTAGTGGGCGGCGCCTTCGACTTCGAGAAGGACAGTGGTCTTCAAGCCCGTGAAGTTACCCACGCCCGGGATTCGTACGGGATCGGTGATGTCGTCGAACTGCACCTCTTGCTTGAGCCGATAGCCCGGTACGTACTCGGCGACCCGCTCGACCATGGCTTCGACGGAGTTTCGGATGGCCGTACGGTCACCGCCGCGGCTCAGCACGAACACCGTGTCGCGCATCATGACCGGGGGCTCCGCCGGGTTCAGGATGATGATCGCCTTGCCCCGCTCGGCTCCGCCGACCTGCTCGATGGCGGCTGCCGTCGTCTCGGTGAACTCGTCGATGTTCGCACGCGTGCCGGGGCCGGCTGACTTGCTGGAGATCGACGCGACGATCTCGGCGTACGCCACCTCGGCTACCTGGGACACGGCCGCGACCATGGGAATCGTGGCCTGGCCGCCGCACGTCACCATGTTCACGTTGGTCTCGGTGCCGATCACGGCGTCCAGGTTGACCGGAGGCACGCAGTACGGACCGATCGCTGCCGGGGTGAGGTCGATCACGTGGATCGACGGCTTTGCGGCGGTCAGGATCTCGGCGTTGCGGATGTGGGCGTTCGCGCTCGTGGCGTCGAACACGATGTCGACGTCGGCGAAGACCGGGTGCTCGACGAGCCCCGCGGCCCCGTCGGAAATCGCGACGACGCCCATGCGGGCCGCGCGAGCCAGCCCGTCGGAGGCGGGGTCGATTCCGACGAGGGCTCCCATCGCCAACGGGCCGTCAGGGTCTCTCAGGATCTTGATCATGAGGTCGGTGCCGATGTTGCCCGAGCCGATGATCGCGACTGTGGTACGCACGTGTTCTCACTCCTTCGTGTTCGAAACTTCGGACGCGTGTCTAAATTTCGCACGTTGTGCGACCTTTTGTCAAGATGTCGAGGGATCGGACGTTTCGGTTTGCTTTTCACCCAGGAACGGGCCATGAATGGGGTGTGACTCGCTTGACCCCCGCCGTCCTGCGCGCCCTGAACATCCTGGAGTTGTTCCTCGCCGAGGGATCACAGTTGACGGCCCCCGACGTCGGCCGGATGACCGGGCTGCCCCGAACCACGGTTCACGAACTCCTCGCCACGCTCACGGCCCGCGACTACCTGCGCAAGGACGAGACTTCCGGCGCCTACAAGCTCGGACCGCAGCTCCTCCAGCTCGGAAACGCCTACTCGGCGAGCTTCGCCGTGCTCGGCGCCGCCAACCAGGTCGCCAGGCAGGTGTCCGAAGGCTGCAACGAGACCGTCAGCGTCGCCCTGTTGGAACAGACCAACGTGTTCTACCTGGCGAAGGTCGAAGCCCGCGAGCTGTGGCCCTTGGCGTCCAGCGTCGGTAACCGTCTGCCCGCCCACTGCACGGCGATCGGGAAAGTACTCCTCTCGGCTCTGACCGACGAGGAACTGACTCGGAGGTACGGCACGGAGGATCTTCCCGTTCTCACCGACCGCAGCATTGCCACACTCAGCCAGTTGACCCGTGAGCTGGCCGACGTTCGGCGAGACGGCGTCGCCTTCGAGGTCGGCGAGTCGGGCGTCGGAACGTGCTGCGCGGCCGTCGGCGTCCGCAACGTCCGCGACGAGATCGTGGCTGCGCTGAGTGTTTCGGCCCCGGAAGTCCGCTGGAAAAAGCGTGACCGCGACGACTGGGTTTCGATCGCCCGCGCCGGAGCCGGCCAACTCTCGTCTCTGCTCGGCTGGCGAGGACTTGACGAGGAACCTGGCTAGGGTTCCCTGTCGTGGCGGGACTGTTGGTAGCAGGCACGTCGTCGGACGCGGGCAAATCGCTCGTCGTGACCGGCCTGTGCCGGGCGTTCGCCCGAACTGGGGTGAAGGTGGCGCCGTACAAGGCTCAGAACATGAGCAACAACTCGATGGTCTGCCGGGGAGGAGGGGAGATCGGGCGGGCGCAGTACCTGCAGGCCGAGGCCGCGGGGGTCGACGCCTCACCACTCATGAACCCGGTCTTGCTCAAGCCTGGGTCGGATCGACGCGCGTTCGTGGTCGTGAACGGGCAGCCGGCCGGTGAGCTGATGGCCGGCGAGTACGCGACCGGTCGTCGTCACCTCGCGGAGGCCGCGTTCGCGGCGTACGAGAAACTCGGTTCCACGTACGAGCTGGTCGTGGCCGAAGGGGCGGGCTCGCCCGCCGAGATCAACCTGCGCCGCGGCGACTACGTGAACATGGGCTTGGCCAGGCGGTTCTCGATCCCCACCGTCGTCGTCGGCGACATCGACCGGGGTGGGGTGCTGGCGTCGATGTACGGCACGTGGGCCCTGCTCGACGCCGACGACCGGGCTTTGCTGCGCGCGTTTGTCGTCAACAAGTTCCGCGGTGACCAGTCCGTGCTGGACCCCGGGTTGGAGGAGATCTCCAGGCTCACGGGAGTGCCGTTCGTCGGCGTCCTACCGTGGCTCGACGACGTCTGGCTCGACTCCGAGGACGCGCTCGCGATCGCCGGATGGAGATCCGCTGCCGACCAGCGCACCGATCGGCTGAGCGTGGCCGTGGTGCGGTTCCCGCGGGTCTCGAACACCACCGACGTCGACGCTCTGGCTGCCGAACCGGGGGTGGATGTCGTCGTGACAGCCGATCCCGACGTCGTCGCCGGGGCAGATCTAGTCGTCCTGCCGGGCACGCGAGCGACCATCGACGATCTGTCGTGGCTCAGGTCGCGCCGCCTGGACACGGCAATCGTGGAGCGGGCCCGCACACACCGGCCGATCCTCGGCATCTGTGGCGGCTACCAGATGCTCGCCACGTCGATCGACGACCCGTACGAGTCGGGCCGTGGGGTCGTACCAGGTCTCGGCCTGATCCCTGCCACAGTGAGGTTCGATCGTGAGAAGGTGCTGGCCCGGCCGACCGGAACGTACCGAGGGATGCAGGTGGAGGGTTACGAGATCCACCAGGGAATCGTCACCATCGAAGAGAATTTCCCCGGCGGAGTGACCGTCGAAGCGGTGACCGGAACGATCTGGCACGGTGCGTTCGAATGCGACCCGTTCAGACGTGCGTTCCTGTCCGACGTCGCGGCGCAGGTCGGGTCGCGCTGGTCGCCCGACCCCGAAGCGCATAGTTTCGCCAGCCGCCGGCTGGCCATGATCGACCGACTCGCCGATGCGGTAGAGACTCACCTTGACCTGCCGTACCTGCTGGACCTCTCCCGACGAGTGTGAGAATGGCCTGATGCCCGTGCTGACTGTGCCCGTACCGGATCGGCCGAGCGTGCTCGTCACTGCGCCCAGCCATCGAATCGCCGAAGTCGTGACATCGCTGGTCGACCAGGGCGCACGCGTCGACGTGAGCACCGAGGAGCCGAGCCCGGTGCTGCTCGACCTGGCCGGCCGCGGACTCGTCAGCATCGTCGGGGAGGACGTCGAACCCCTCGGATACGACCTGGTCGTCCGGGACGCTCCGACCGTCGTACCCGTCGCAGGCGACCCCGGCATCTCGAAGGCTCGGGGACGGATCGTGCTGGTGGGCGGGGGGCCCGGCGACCCAGCCCTGATCACGGCGGCCGGGCTGGAGGCACTGCGATCGGCCGAGGTAGTCGTGGCCGACCGGCTCGCGCCCGTCGGTCTGCTCGCGGGGCTGACCGCCGAGGTATTCCACGTCGGCAAGATCCCCCGGGGCGCGGCCACCGCCCAGGACGACATCAACCGGCTGCTGGTCGAGCAGGCTTCGTCAGGCAAGGTCGTCGTACGGCTCAAGGGCGGCGACAGCTACGTGTTCGGGCGTGGGGGTGAGGAGTGGAACGCCGCCGTCGCCGCCGGGCTCGACGTCGACGTGATTCCTGGCGTGACCACGGCTGTTGCCGCCGCCGCGCTGGCCGGCATCCCCGTCACGCATCGCCAGGTCAGCCAGGGCTTCGTCGTCGTCAGCGGCCACCTCCCCCCCGCGGACGGCGACGTCGACTGGGCGGCTCTGGCGGCTCTCGACCTGACGCTCGTCGTGCTCATGGGGGTCGACACGCTTCCCGCGATCACTGCCGCCCTCGTGGCCGCCGGGAAGGATCCCGAGACACCGGCCGCGAGTATTGCCGATGCCGGGCTGCCCAGCCAGCGAGCCGTACGAGCCACGGTGTCGACCATCGCCGAACGTGCCCGTGCTGGCGGCATCACCGCTCCGGCCGTCACCGTGATCGGCGCGGTCGTGGAGGCCCTCTCACCGGCCACGAGTGGGGCCAGCGTCGCCTCGCCCCTCCGTGTGGAATGAGCACGCCGAGTCATGGATCGGCCTCCGTCGTTGGTGAGCGACCTGTGCTCCCGGCGACACGGTCCGGATTCCGGACGTGGTCAGCCGAGGGCGGCCAGTGCCTCGGATACCGACGTCACGACCGGCAGGTAGGCGGGTGGGCGTCGCAGCATGACGACGGGTACGGCAAGGCTGCCGGCCGCGTCGAGCTTGGCCGTCGGTCCGCCGGAATCCCGAGCCACGAGCACGTCGACGCCGTGGTCGCGCATCAGTCGGGCTTCGGAATCGACCGTGTGAGGGCCGCGGGAGACGAGCACAGTCCACGCTGCGGGTAGACGTTCCGGGGGTGCGGAGACGACCCGTGCCAGCACTGGCCGGTCAGCCCACGCCGCGAACGTCGCCAGGGAGCGTCGGCCCGTGGTGACGAAGGGGCATCGCCGCCCGGGGTGGTGGGGACTTTCTCCGTGTCCGTCGGTGGCGTCCGGACCCGCGAGGCCTTCGGCGACCATCCTCGCCTCGTCGAGGGAATCGACCCAGTGCCAGGATTCAGACTTCTCGTGGTCGGCCCAGCTCGGTCTGACGAGGCGAACTGCCTGGACGCCCGTGAGACGAGCGGCCTCGGCGGCCACCCTGTTCACCGAACCGGGGAACGGCGCAGTGGCGTCGACGAGATGGGTGAAATGGCCGGCTCGGAGGTGCTCGGCGAGGTCGCGCGCCGTATCGAACGCGACGATCTGCAGCTCTCCGACCGGGGTTCGGCGTGGTGACACAAACCAAGGCAGGGTCGAGGAGACGTCGATCCCGAGGTCGGTCAGGGCGGCGGAGAGGCCGCGGGCCTCGGCCGACCCGGCCATCAACAAGACCCTGGGCATGCAGCGAACGTCAGATCCAGCGCCTCACGCGGCTGGCGTATTCGGTCCAGGCAGACCCGAAGCGTGCGGCCAAGTAGTCCTCTTCGGGTTTGACGACGAGGAAGTGGAAGGCCACCAGCACCACGGGCAGCAACACCGCGGCCCACCAGCTCTGGATCGCAAGCGTGCCACCGAGGTACCAAATCACGTCACCGACGTAGGCGGGGTTGCGGCTGAACGCGAACGGACCGTCGGTCACCAGCGCGTCGGCTTCGTGCCAGGCCTTCGTCGTCGTGCGGTGTTTGGTCTGTGTGCCCGACGCCCAGAACATGATCGGCAGCGCGATCAGGATCAGGGCAGCGCCGATCAGTCGAACGTAGTGGTCACCCGGAATCGGCCAGGGCACGAGCTTGTCGAGCCCGGCCGCCGCGATGAGCGGGACGAGGAACACCACGGCCGGCGGAGGCCCGCTGGGCGGAGGCACGTCACGGGGCCGAACGGGTTTCGGCGGTTTGGGCGTACGGGACGACGACTGCCCAGCCGCGCGCGGGTTCTTGCTCACCTCGGCATCCTCTCATGTCGGCTCAGTGGCCCTGAGGGAAGCGCTGATCAATGCTGTTCCGAGCGAGGATGATTGATCAGCGTTTCCTTAGCGCGTCGATCGCCCTCCCAGACAGCGGGTGATCGACGCGCCAAGCGCGGCGAACCAGCTGATGGACACGGCTTCTCCCTGGCCCCTTTCGATGTGACGTGGCTCGATGCCCGCCGCCTTGCACGCAGTTTCCATTCCGGAGGGCGCGTGGGTACGGCACGATAACCTGCGTGAGTCCACGTCCAGCCCCCCGCCGAGACGACCACACCGCCGTACGTTTTCTCGGTGCCGCGGTGCAGCTCCTGGAAGCCGCCATGAGCGACGGTTCCACGCCCCTGCCCCCGCGGCTGCGCGCGATCCGATTCCCCGCCGCGCTCGACTGGCTGCGGGTCGAGGACGTCCTGCGGGTCGTCAGCGCCGACGACGAAGCCGGGGACTCGAAGCGGGCCTTTCGCAATCGTTGGGCGACCAAGGACGACTTCATCCGTGACGTCGTCCTGTACTGCCTGGAATACAAGGACTTCCAGGGCACCCCGGCACCCGTGTCGTACGCCGCCCGGACCTTGCTCGTCGACCAGTCGATCCCGTTCAGCCGACGTGTGGCGACGTTCGCCACTGGCCTGCACACCGAACTGGTCGGCAACCCGCGGAGTTACCTGCTGGCCCACCTGGCTCCGCTGTTGCTGACCCACCCGGCGTTGAGCGAGGACGTGGCCGAGTTCGTCCGTGGGGATATCTCTCTGTGGGAAGGGATGTACGAAGAGGTGCTGCTCACCTCCGGGTTCCGGCTTCGGCCCGGCTGGACCGTGAACTCCCTCGCGCTCGCTCTGCACGCGATGCTCGACGGCCTCGTGCTCCGTCAGCGGGTCGACCCCGAACGGTCACCGACCTCGACCTGGGTGCCCGACGACTTCGTCGGCCAGGCCCTGCTCGCGGTGGTCGCCGCAGCGGTGGACTTCAGGGGTACGGGCCAGACCACCAGCGAGTGGGTGGACGGCCAAGTTGCGGCGGGCCAAGCCTTGGCCGACCACACCGCTGACTAGAACAACTAGTCGACGCTCACCCGGAACCCGAAGTCGGCCTCCCTCGGCCACAGCTGGTACTTGGGGAGCACGTCCGGCCCACACGAACGCGTGCCGATCCCGTGCTGGAATGCGTCGAGGTACAGGTGCGTCGCCCGACTCGTGGGCAGCTCGTGCTGGTGGGCGGCCGCCGTCAATTCGTACGCGTCGTGCCGTACCACCGAGAACCCCGGGCGATCCGGCCCGTACGTCTCGATCGTCACGCCGGGCACGCCATCCCCGCTGAGCGTGAGCCGCCGCAGGTCGGGCCGGTGACCAGTCTCCTGGGGTACGGCGTACGGTGCGGCCAGCTCGTCCACGGGCGCCGAGAAGAGGCCGACGAGGGACGCCGCGGCAGTGTCGGGGTACGCCTCCCCGGGGCCGGTGCCGTACCACTGCACCTCGCCATACCCCGTAGCCAGCGCGAGATGGAAGCCGATCCTGCCCCAGGTGGTATCGGCCCGCGGCTGGATCGGGGCGACGTGGACGAGACAGACGGCGTCGCCGTCGACGACCCGCCAGCGAAGTGACACAGAGGCCCCGTGCCGACCTTGGGCCGGCAACAACCGCTGATTCACCACCCACTCGTCGCCGGCGGCGGCCGACGAGACCGTGCGGGTCACCAGTCGATCGAGGCCCGCCTTGCGACGGCGGCCGGCCGACGGTCCACCCTCCCCGCCGTACCCGCCTGTCGCGTCGGGATCGGCCGTCTCGTAGGACCCGTGCGTGCCGAGCGAGTCGTTCTCGGTCGGAGCGCGCCACAGTTCGACGCCGGAGGCGACGACGGGCGCGCCACCGATCGAAGTGACCACGCCGGTGTGCCGGTCGAGGACCACCGGACCCACGTGAACCTCGTCGCCTTCCGCCGACACCTGCCCAGTCGGCCGAGGAGGGGCCGGCAACAGTGCCCGGTCGAGCCGTACCTGACGAGCGGCGACGACGTGCCCGGCCGGCGCCCACGGCTGGTCCTCGGCCAGTTCGGCGGTCACGGTCAACCAAGTGTCGGGCTCGGTCACGTCGGTGACCGGCCAGGGGGTTTGGTACGTCTCTCCCGCGGCCAGGGGACCGACGTCGAGGATCCCCTGGCCTCGTGGCTCCCCCGCAACCTCGACCTGCCAGACGAAGACGACATCGCTCAGCGCCTTGGCGTGACGCAGGTTGGTCACCCGGACCTGGCCGTCGGCGAACTCGATCCGGATCGGGGTCATGGCCGCGGCGTGGTCGAACAGGCCGGGCGACGGCGATCCGTCGGCGAAGACGAGCCCGTCCATGACGAAGCTCCCGTCGTGGAGAACCTCGCCGAAGTCGCCGCCGTACCCGTAGTACTCGACGCCGTCGGCGGTCCGGGTCACCAGCCCGTGGTCGCGCCATTCCCAGACGAACCCGCCGTGCCAGCCGTCGAGGGTCGAGAAGGCCTCCTCGTATTCGGCGAGCGCGCCCGGGCCGTTGCCCATCGCGTGGGCGTATTCGCATAGCATCAGCGGCCGACCGGCCATGCGCGACGCCGCCGTGACCTGAGACGACACGTTGCGGCCACGGCCCTCGGACAGGGCCTTCATCTCCAGCAGCGGCGGGTACATCCGCGACACGACGTCGGTGTAGGCACCTTCGTAGTCGCCCTCGTAGTGGATCGGGCGGCTCGGGTCGCGGCGCCGGGCGGCGTTCGCCATCGCCGCGAGGTTGGCGCCGGTCCCTGCCTCGTTGCCCAACGACCAAGCCACGATGCACGGGTGGTTCTTGTCACGTTCGACCATCCGGATCATCCGCTGCACGAGCGCGTCGTGCCACTCGGGCGAGTCGGTCGGGTTGCCGGCCCAGTCGTACTGCCCGAACGCGTGCGTCTCCAGGTCGCACTCGTCGATCACCCAGAAACCGAGTTCGTCGGCGAGATCGAGCAAGCGCGGGTGAGGCGGGTAGTGGCTGGTACGGATCGCGTTGACGTTGTGCTGCTTCATGAGCAGCAGCCCCTCGAGGGCGGCTGGTTCGTCGAACACGCGGCCGAGCGTGGGATGGAACTCGTGGCGGTTCACTCCGCGCAGCCGGAGCCGGCGCCCGTTGACCAACCAGTCACGGCCGACGACCTCGACGGTCCGGAAGCCGATCCGCAGGTCGACCTGCTCCGCAGCGTTGGCGACGCGGACGTCGTACAACCTCGGCTCGTCAGCGCTCCACGGTTCGACCGGTCCCACGTCGATCCGCGTGACCTCGGATTCGTCATGCCATGTCACATGGAGGTCGAGGTCGTCGATGCTGAGGGTGACGGGGTACGACAAGGCCCTCACCTCAGGATCGAGGCTCCCCCGGCCGGTGGTGTGGTCGTACGACGCCCGCAGCCAGACGTCGTCGATGCCCTGGCCAGGGCGCCGTACGAGCGACACGTCGCGGTAGATGCCGGGCAACCACCACTGGTCCTGATCCTCGACCCAGGTCTGGGCTGACCACTGCGACACGCGGACGTGCAGCAGGTTGCCGTGGGGCCGTACGGCCGACGTGATGTCGAACTCGCTGGGCAACCGCGAGCCGCGCAGCAGACCGACCTGACTTCCGTTGACCGACACGGCACCGAAGGATTCGACCCCGTCGAAGCGGAGCAGCACGCGATCGTCGTGATCGTCGTGACCGAGCCACGAGTCGGGCACGTCGAACGTCAGCCGGTAGTCGCCGGTGGGATTGTCGTCGGGCACGTACGGCGGATCGAACGGGATCGGCATCACGACGTTGGTGTAGATCGGCTTGCCCCAGCGGGAATCGGGGTCGAGCACCCAATGGGAGGGCACGGTGACGTCGTCCCATGCCGCGTCGTCGAAGCCGGTCTCGGCGGCGCCGTGCGGCGCCTTGACCGGCGACGGCGAGAGGTGGAAGCGCCAGGTGCCGTTCAGGGAATGGCGATTGTGGTCGGTCGCACGCCACGATCTGGGCGGCTCGATGAGGGCGGGGGCGGTGTCGACGAGATCGGCAAGGTACGACATGGCGTCAACCCTAGGACAACCGTTTGCAGGTTGCCGGTCCGACCACCGTGCCTCGTGCCAAATGCGCGACCGACCGGCCCGACCACCGTGACTCGTGCCATCTGCAACTGCGTCTCCGAGTACCCACCGGCCGACTGCCAACGCCGAACGCGGCCAGCACACCGAGATCGGTGACCGCGGCCCGACGCCCCCACACGCACGGAAGCGTCGCGATCCCGAGGTGTTCGACGAGGCTGGCACGCGACGCCGCTTACACGCACCGAAGCGTCTCCACCACGCGCGGGTGTATCGAATCTGCCCGAGAATCGCGCGTTGACACGTTCACATCCGATCCGGGTCGACGTGGGAGGCAGATTGAGTACCGATCTCGGGGCAGAAGATCGTCCGGAATGTGCTCGACGGGGTCGGGTGGCGCAGGATTGGGGCCGTGCCAGAAGGTGATTCGGTCTTCCGGGCGGCGGCTGCGCTGCACCGAGCGTTGGCCGAACGTGTGGTGGTACGGGGAGAACTTCGCTGGCCGACCCTGGCCGGTGCCGTGCTGGCCGGGGACACGACGATCGAGGTCGTCGCCCGGGGCAAGCACATCCTGCACCGACTGGCATCAGGCCGGACCCTCCACTCCCATCTCAAGATGGAAGGTTCCTGGCGAGTGTCGACGGCACCGACCGGCCCCGATCCGGGGGCGTGGTCCAGCGGCTGGGTGAGGGCGCTACTGGTCACGGAGGGCTCCGCCGCGGTCGGTTGGAGGCTGGGTCAGTTGGACCTGGTGCGTACGGCCGAGGAGCTCCGACTGGTCGGTCATCTGGGCCCTGACATCCTCGGATCCGACTGGGACGAAGCTCGAGCGTTCCGGAACGTGCGCGGGTACGGGGAGGGTCTCGTTGCGGCGGCGTTGCTCGACCAGCGCAATCTCGCCGGCCTGGGCACCGTGTACGTATCGGAATCCCTGTTTCTGCAGGGAGTTTCTCCTTGGGCCTCCGTGTCTTCGTTGTCGGATCGGAATCTCGCCGCGCTGGTCGCCCGGGCGGTACGCCTCCTCCGGGCGAATCGTGACGATCCGCGCCGCACGACCACGGGCAGCCGTGTTTCCGGTCATGAGTCGTACGTTCACGGTCGCGCCAGACGGCCCTGCCGTCGTTGCGGCACGACCATCCAGGTGCGGCCCCTCGACCCCGCAGCGGCGGCGGGCGCCCACGCCGACCGGGTCATGTTCTTCTGCCCGCGCTGTCAGTCGGTGCCACTACGCGACTGAACGTCCGATGAGACGGTGGGCGCCAGGAGGTCTGCCACGCTTGGCACGTCGATCGCAATCCACTCGATGATCGACACCCATAAGGCGCCTGACTTCGCGAGCCGGTGCGCCGCCTCTGTCAACGACGCAATCGCAAGCCCTTGGGCGTCAGGTGAAAACCGGCCTGCGCGAGTGCCTGTCCGAGCGGGTGGGAGGAGCCCAGCACGGGAGCGCCGTCAATCTTCTCCACGGTCAGCTTGCCAAGTGCACCCCGATGGACGGCGTCGGCCAGCGCGTCGGCGGCCGGTCCCAGCACGTTCGGATCGACACTCCACGACAGCAACGTCTTGCCGCCGCGTTCGACGTACAACACCAGATCCCCGTCCAACAGCACAACCAGAGCCCCTGCCTTGCGCCCAGGCTGGTGGCCACGGGTCTCTCCCGGGCCTGGCTCGTGCGCCGGCCAGGCCAACGCCGCCCCGTACGGATTGGCGGGGTCGCTCGCTGCCAACACCAGCGCCGTCGGTCGGGCCAGGCCGGTGATCGGCTTCGACAGGGCCCGCAGGCGATCGATCGCGGCCTGACCCCCGAACTGTGAGGCCCCCAGGCCCTCCACGAAATACCCCCGCCGAACCCTGCCCGCCTCCTCCGCAGCGGCCAACACCCGGTACACCGCCGCGAACCCGCCCGGCACGTCCTCTGCCACCACCGAACCTCGGGTCACGATCCCGTACCTGTCGAGCAGCACCTCGGCTCTGCCGAACTCTGCCTGGGTACGGCTGCGCGCGGCCTCGGCTCGCACGTCGGGCAACAACGACCAACGCCCTGCGAGATCAGGCTGGACCGAGGCCATCGAGCCGGGGCGGGCGATGCCGTACCTCCCTGACATGCCGAGACCACCGCCGGCTCTCCCGAATCGGGAACGTCGCACGGCCGGTTGCCGATTGCGATGCGTCGTGGTCACGCGGGCCAACCGCGCGCGCAACGGGGAAAGCGTCGCGTTCGTTACCTTGCCGGCCCAGACCAGCCGCCACAGGCTCGCCGAGACTGCGGAGAGGTCGGCTCCGAACTGCTCGGCCAGCGAGCGGGCGAGATAGGCACCGCCATCGGCCAGCGCATCCAGGATCGACCGATCGAGATCGTCGGCAACGTCCTCACCTGGATGGAGCAACAGGCTGGTGGCATCGGCCGGGTAGAGCGCCACCCACCCGTCTCCCCCCGCCAACTCGCCGACGCCCTGCCACACCACCTCGCCGGAACCGATCAACTCGTCGAGCATGGCCGGCGCGTAGTCGCCGACGCGGGCGGGCAGCACCAGCGCCTCTAAAGCGCTCGCCGGCACCAGGCACCCGGTCAGCTGTTCCACCGCGCGCATCACGGCGTCGACCCCGCGCGCCGGCGCATCGAGACCTTGCCAGGCGGGCAGGAAGCGGGCGAACTCGAGCGCAGTGACCGGCTCCACCTCGGCTCTCAAGGCCGCCAACGACCGGCGTCGGATCAGCGACAGCACCCTCGGATCGACGTAATGGGGAGGCGGAACGGGCTCGTCGGCCAACCCGACTGCTGCCGCCGACACCCATCCCGTCGGCCTGAGATCGCCTTCGGCCACGCGGCGGTCGCCGGCGAGGCGGCGTACGGCATCACGTGCGACCGCCGACCCGACGCCCAACCAAGCGGCGAGCTCACCGACGCCGAACGGCACGTGAGTGCGGGCGTACCGAGCGACCAAGTCGCCGAGCGGATCGGACACCGGGGCGGTGAACACCTCGGGCAGCCCCAGCGGGAGTGAGACACCCAGGGCATCGCGCAGTCGCCCTGCGTCTTCCACCGAGGCCCACCGCTGTTCGCCTGCGATCGCCACTCCGAGCACTCGGCGTGCCTCGGTCAAGGTGTCGAGCCATCCGGTCACCTGGTCGGCGTCGCCTGCCGACCGGCGCTCCAGTTCGGGCAGGCTGAGAGGTCCGATCGTACGGATGACGTCGGCCAGGTCCTCGGCATCGCGGGCACGTCGGTCGGGCAGCAGGTGTTGCAACTCGGCCTCAGTACGGGTCAGCGCGTCAGGGTCGAGCAGTTCCGACAGGGCCAGGCCTTCACCCGTGCCGAGCAGCTCCGACAACAACGTCGGATCGAGCGTCAGTGCGGCCGCACGCCGCTCGGCCAACGGAGTGTCGCCCTCGTAGAGAAACTGGGCCACGTAACCGAACAACAGCGACTTGGCGAACGGCGACGGCTCCCGGGTCTCGACCTCGACCACCCGCACCTGCTTCGACCTGATCTTGCCCAGCAGTCCGACCAATCCCGGCACGTCGAATACGTCCTGCATGCACTCGCGCACGGCTTCCAGCACGATCGGGAACGACGGGTACTGAGAGGCGACCTCCAGCAGTTGAGCCGAGCGTTGTCGCTGCTGCCACAGGGCTTGCCGACGATCGGGTCGCCGCCTCGGCAGGAGCAGGGCTCGCCCAGCACACTCTCGAAATCGGGCGGCGAACAGCGCCGACCCTCCCAGTTGCGAGGTGACCAGGTCATTCACCTCGTCGGGGTCGAGCAGGATTTCGTCCAGCAGGTCGGCTCTCGCGAAGCGTTCGCTCGGCAACCCGGCGTCGAAACGGCCCGTCGACGGATCCGCACTCCCGATGCCTTCGGCTTGCGAGTCCGCCTCCAGACCGTGACCGGACAGGTCCACCGTTGGCTCGAAGGGGGCATAGTCGGCGAAATCATCTGCCGTATCGGGAAGCCGGAACACGATCCCGTCGTCGGCCGGCATGGCTTGGACGTCGAGGCCGTACCTCTGCCTCAGCCGGGCCGCAACCCCGAGCGCCCACGGCGCGTGGACGGCTGCGCCGTACGGGGAATGAACGACCACCCGCCAATCGCCCAACTCGTCGCGGAACCGTTCGACGACGACCGTGCGATCGTCGGGTACGTGCGCTGTCGCTTCCCGCTGTTCCGCCAAATAGGCGAGCAGATTGTCGGCCGCCCAGGTGTCCAGCCCAGCAGCGGCGACGCGCTCCCGAGCCCGCGCAGGGGGCAGCGAAACCACCTCGCGAACGAACCCGCCCAGCGCCTCACCCAGCTCTGCGGGCCGACCCACGGTGTCGCCCTTCCAGAACGGGAGCCGCGCCGCCTGCCCGGGGGCCGGAGTCACCAGGACCTGGTCGTGGGTGATGTCCTCCACCCGCCAAGTCGACGTGCCCAGCGTGAAGACGTCACCGACCCGGGACTCGTACACCATCTCCTCGTCGAGTTCGCCGACCCTTCTGCCCGGGCCGTCGCCGCCGGCCAGGAAGACTCCGAAGAGACCTCGGTCGGGGATCGTGCCACCTGACGTGACTGCGAGACGTTGGGCGCCGCGGCGGCCCGTGAGAGTGCCGGACATGCGGTCCCAGATCAGCCGCGGCCGCAGTTCGGCGAACTCGTCGGAGGGATAGCGACCGCTCAGCATGTCGAGCACGGATTCGAGGACGGGCCTGGTCAGGGTGGAGTACGGCGCCGCCCGCCTGACCAGGGCGAGCAGGTCGTCGACCGCCCAGTCGTCGAGGGCGCACATGGCGACGATCTGTTGGGCCAGCACGTCGAGTGGGTTGGCGGGCACGCGCAGGGCCTCGATGGCCCCTTGGCGCATCCGCTCGACGGTCACCGCCGTCTGCACCAGGTCGCCTCGGAACTTCGGAAACAGCACCCCGCGCGACACCGCTCCGACCTGGTGACCTGCCCGGCCGACCCGCTGAAGTCCCGACGCGACGGAGGGCGGTGCTTCGACCTGGACGACCAGGTCCACCGCGCCCATGTCGATCCCGAGCTCGAGCGACGAGGTGGCCACCACGGCCGGCAGCCGCCCGGATTTGAGGTCTTCCTCGGTCTGCGCCCGTTGCTCCCGGGACACCGACCCGTGGTGCGCTCGGGCCAGGAGCGCCGGCGCTCCCTTCGCGGCCCCCGACTGGGCCATCACCTGGGCGGGCGACGAGAGTGCCGGTACGGCTTCCCCGGCCTTGCTCCCCCCTCGGACCCCACTCGCGGCTGGAGCAGACTGCGCTGCCGTACCGCCCGACCCCGGTCCCCCACCGGCCGCTCGACCAGGTCCCGTACACCCCGCTTCGGATGCCGTACCCGCCGCGCCGGACTCCACCCGCTCGGCCCAGAT
>JBDHZQ010000054.1:0-16413 GCA_039811945.1 Propionibacteriaceae bacterium | reverse complement strand
CCGATCTGACCGAGGCGACTCACGTGCTGGCTGGCTGAGGCGGCGCGCCCACCCGGCAGGTCTTCAGTCGGCAGGTTCGGTCGGGAGACGGCGGAGATGCCAGGCCCAGAAGGCGGCGCCGATGGTGGCAAAGGTGGCTGCGGCGAGGGCGATCGTCAGCATGGACCCACCGACCAGCGGTGCGATCACGCCCGACAACAGGGCGTTGAACGTCAGTGACGTGAACGACTGGCCAGACGCCGCAGCGCCCCGGTGATGAGGGAAGCGGTCGAGCATCATCAGTTGCAGCACGGGGAAGATCACGGCCATCGACAGGCCCACGAGCGGGGGCGAGATGAGGGCGTACGGCAAACGCGACCCCACCGAGGTGAGGCTGACGCTGACGTTCAGGGCCGAAGCGAGAATCAGAGCGACGAACGCCATGCTTGCCAAGCGTTCCGGCCGGATGCGATGAGCGAATCGAGCCGAGATCCACGAGCCGATCATCATCCCCGACACCATCGGCACGAACAGCATCCAGAAGTCCTGGTCGCCTCGGTGCAACAGGTTCACCATGATGATCGGCGCGGCCACGATGTAGAGGAATTGGGCACTGAACCCGAACATCCCGGCGAACGCGAGGCGCAGGAAGGGCGGGTCCGAGAGCACTCGCCGCAGCGACGTGAAGATCGGGCCTATCTTGAGAGGCGCCCGGTCGGCGACCGGATGGGTTTCGGGAAGGCCGAGCGCCACGGCGGTGGCCAACACGAGGCCGAGCACGACCAGACCCCAGAAGATCGTGTGCCAGCTGCCGAAGCCGAGCACGAATCCACCGACGATGGGTGCGAGGGCAGGAGCGATGGAGAAGATCATCGATACCTGCGCCATCATCCTCTGGGCGGCGGGGCCGGAGTAGAGGTCGCGGATCACGGTACGGCTGATGATCTGTCCTGCCCCGGCGCTGAACCCCTGCAAGGCACGGCCGACCAGCAGCACCGGCAACGACGGGGCGAGCGCGCACACGGCCGAAGCCACGGCGTACCCCAGCAAACCTGCGATCATGACCGGCTTGCGCCCGATCGAATCCGAGATCGGACCGTGGAACAGGCTCATGACCGCGAACGACAGCAAATACACGCTCGTGACCTGCTGCATCGCGGTCGTCGACGCCGACAGGTCGACTCCCATCTGCGCAAAGGCAGGAAACACGGTATCGACCGTGAACGGCCCCAACATCGCCAACGAGGCGACGATGGCCGTGACTTGAATCCCTGCTGAGCTACCCTGCCCCGCCACGGATTAGAGGTTCGCGGCCGGGACGAGACCCGACTGCACGTATGTGTTCCTGAGCACCGAGAGGCTGACGAGCGCGGCGTCGGCATCGATCCAGAACTGCCCCGGCCCGTCCAGCGATCCGTAGAAGTCCTCGATCAGCGCGGCATGACTGCGTCCCCAATAGCCTCGCGGACCAGCGGCTTTCGCATCCTCGGCGAGGAATTCGACGCTGCCGTCAGGGCGACGGGCCAGGAGCTGACCGTCGGCCATCCGGAGCATGGCCTCGGTGCAGCCGATCTCGATCTCGACTTGGTTGTTGGTCCAATGGGTATTGGTGGCGAAGTACGTCGTCTTCACACCGCCGGGGTGGGTCAGCATGATCGTTGCCGTGTCCTCGACCTGGATCGAGGATCGGTGGGTCAGGTTCGCTGCCTGCCCGACGACATCAGTCGGGGCGCCGAGGAACCAGCACAACAGGTCGATCGTGTGGATCGTCTGGTTGATGAGCACGCCCCCGCCGGCCTGGTCCCACATCCCACGCCAGGGAGACGCGGCGTAGTAGGCGTCCGGCCTGCTCCACCACACGGCACCTCGGGCGCCGAGCACGTCGCCGTACCGCCCGGAGTCGATCGCCGCCTTGAAGGCGACACTCGTGGGGTTGTAGCGGTTCTGGAAGCAGACGCCGAACTTGCGGTCGTACGTCTTGGACAGCCTCGCCACCTCTTCAGCCGAGCCGAGCGTGTGTGACAGCGGTTTCTCGGTGAGCACATGCGAGCCGGCGGCCAACGAGTCGAGCGCGACCGGGCCGTGGCTGGAATGCGGCAAGGTCACGTGGACGACGTCGGGCTTGGCCTCGGCGAGCATGGCCTGGTGGTCGGTGTACGACTTCACCCCCCAGGTCTCTGCACCGGCCGCAGCCCGCTCCGGGTTCGTGTCGCAGACAGCGACCAACTCGATCTCGGGGTTCTCGGTGATCGCGTCGAGATGCAAAGGTGAGATGTCGCCGAGCCCGACGACAGCAGCGGTACGCACGTGCTTTTTCCTCCTCGAACAGCAGGTCTCGGGGCCTCAGACTCAGACCGAACTCCTGCGAGACCAGTCAATCCTGACCGCGACACGTCGGCAAGGAAGTCGGCGAATTAGTCCAGGAGCCAAGCCACTTCGTTGGTCAGATAGCGACACCGGGACGCCGACAGGTAGGAGCGGGCGTCGTGGCCCAACCCGTCGTACATGGCCCTGCGCCCGTTCGCCCACCCCATCACGTGCCACCCGAATGGTGATTCGTGACCCAGCAGGGGGGTGATCGACGGTCGCAGCGGCATGCGCCAGTAGCGTTCGTCGTAAGCGATGACCGCCGGCACCTCCCGCTCGACCACACCGGTCAGCGGCTCGATGCCGTCGAACACCGGGTGTCCCTCTGCTCCGGGCTGGGCTTCGAACACCGAAACGCTCGCGTCGGGATGCCCCGACACTCCGCGGGTCCAGTTCGTGCCGATGATCTCGGCCCAACCCGGCCATTCGGGAAAGGCGTTGGCAGCCGAGTGAACACCCAGCAGCGGACCGCCCACGGCCACGAACCGATCGATCGCCTGGTAGACCGGCTCCCACTCCGCGACTCGCTGCGGGGGAACGTCGGGATCCCCTCCGCCGGAGTTCACGACCAGCACGTCCACCCCGCTCAGATCCGACCAGGCGTCGGGATCGTGGTCGGGTCGGACCTCGACCTCGTACCCCTCGGCGCCCAACACTTCCGCAATACAGCGCGAGGTCTCGCTGATCGGATGCCACGGGTCCGCATAGCGGCCGACACCGGAAAGCACGGTGATCAGAGTCACGTGGGTCTCCTTTGAGCGGTTGGCAAGCGGTTTCCCCATGGTAGTGCGCCATTTCCTTCCCCAGGAGATTCCGTCGTGCATCTACTGCCCCTTACCGTGTCCTCGTGAGCCAACCCCCTGGCCCCTGGGGCCACGTTCCCCAGGGCTGGGTGCCGCCTGACTCCCATCGCCCGCCTCCGCGGCCGCCCGGCCCGGGCCAGTCGTCGTCCTACACGCCTCCCGCTCCGCCGTACCCGCCACCCGCTCGGCCGTACCCGCCAGCCGCTCAGCCGTACCCGCCAGCCGCTCAGCCGTACCCGCCACCCCACCTGTACCCCCCACCCGGCCACCCCTCCCCACCACCGCAGGCAGGTCCACAGCAGCCTCAAACCCCCAAGAAACGCCGCTCTGTGGCACCGGCAGTGTCGATCGCGATCCTGGTGTTCGCGATTGTCGTCGCCTCGACGGTGCTGGGCAGATGGTCGGTGCCGGAGGGCAGTGGCGCGGCCTACCTCGGCGCTGACGGCGCCAAACTCAGCTTCACGAGCCCCCAGGACGACCAGGCCAGCCTGCGTGGCGAATGGGCGCGGGGCGGTATCGATCTGCTCTACAGCGGGCCCGATCCGTTCGGCATGTGGGTCGGGTCGGCCTCGTTCGACCCGCACGACGGGAGGTACGCGCGATGGAGCGCGCTGATCCGCTCGGGGGAGGAAGCCGTACCCACAGACGAGTTGTATTCCCTGGCTACGGCCGGGGTACGGCTGGAGGCCACTCGGCTCGGTGACACAGGAAAGATCTACGCGGGTGGGCGGCTGGAGATCCCCGCTGACCCCGTCCGGGCTGGAACCTGGGACTCGTCGGGTCACGTGCGGGAGTGGCGACGGGGTGAACTGGGGCCGGCGGTGCCGTACACGTCAACGGGCCGGGTGCTCGCCTCGACGGCGGAACTTCCCCAGCCCTCGTGTGTCGCGATCGAGATCACCGAGACCGTCGCGAGTGCGACGTCGGTGGTGACGCGCACGTGGTGCCCGGGCCGGGGCTTCGTGTCGACCACCGCCGGCACCGTGAGTTGGGAGGTGACGTCCCAACGGCATGGACTGGCCTACGATGCGACGCCGGCCGAGCCGGACTGGCAGAAGGTGCGTTCGATGACGTTCGAGTCGTACGTCATCAGCCCGCTGCCGAGCGTCCTGGTCTCGGTGTTTCCGGTGTCGACTCCGGGCGCGCTGGCCGGAGGCACGCTGGTCTTCACGAACAAGAACAACGACGACATCCTCGCGATCGACCCGCGCGCGACATCGACGGTCGACAGGATCGTGTGGCGCGCCAGACCGGGCGGCCACCTGCTGTCGGCCGCCACCATCGGACAGATCACGGTCGCGGTGACGAGTTGGAAGCAGGCGGTGGCGTACGGCCCGGACGGCGCCTACCTGTGGACGGCGAACTTGCCCGACACCACGACGATCGCCCCGCTCGCCCTCGCCGGACGGATCGCGATCCCGACCGTCGACGGATCGCTCACGGTCGTCGATCCCGTGTCCGGAGCCGTCGTCTGGCGTTACGCCCTGCCCGCGGAGCAGTCGATCACCCCGGTCGTCGTGCCGGGTGGCATCGTGGTCGCCGACGAAGCGGGTACGGTGGCGCTCTTGTCCGCGGACGGTCAGGAGCGGTGGCGCATCCAAGGGCCTCGGGTCGCCCAGATCGGGGTCGCCGGCGGTCGAGTCGTCACGTTCGAGCGGGGCGGGCAGGGGGTACGAGGGTACGGGCTCGAGACTGGCGAACAGGAATGGCGCCGCTTCAGTGGGTTCCTGACGAGCCAGACGGTCGACGTCGGCGGCCAGCTCGTCGCGGTCCAGAACGGGCGGATCACGGCGTTCGATCCGGCGACCGGTGAGCAGCGCTGGTCCTGGCTGGCCGACATCGACCAGGTCGTGGCCGGGCCCGACCAGCTGCTGGCACTGGCCGGTCCTGACGTGCTGCTCCTGGACCAGCAGGGTCGACAGACTGCCCGCTGGCAGCATCAGGTGCCGACCGCCGGCAAGGACGTGCACCTGGTCGTCGGAGCCGACTCGGTGTCCGTGGTGACGTTCAACGACCTGGCTCAGGCGGTGCTGCGATGACGGGGCTTTCGACGCAGGGGGAGCCAGGAGTTCGACCGTCGGCTCTCGGCGTGGTACGGCGCGGCCTACGGCGAGTGGTCGAGCTGACGTTCGTGGATCCGGTCCGGCACGGTCGCCCACGACCCGAGGAGTGGCCCACAGGGCTGCGGTCGGTCGGTGTCGCAAGCCTGGTGCTGTACGCGACCTTGGCGTTAGCCGCTGCGTTCGCACAGCCGCTGCGTGAGTTGTCCTTGGCGACGAGCCTGACTACCCGCCGTACCGTGCCCGAGGCGGTCCTGCCCCTTCTCATGGCGGGATTGGTGTGGACGTTGACCCTGGCCCACACCGCCCTGATCCGGCTGGTCTGGTACGTCAAACTCCCACTGCTCGTGATCTGCCTGGTGGCCGTGGGATCGTTCGTGGCGACCGGGTACGACAGACCGTTGCTGCTCGGTGTCGCGGTGACGGCCTACGTGGGGCTCCTTGTGTTCGTGCTCGTCCGAGGGTTTCGGGCCTACGCCTGGTGGGAGTTCGTGGTGATCGGCGGACTCCTCGCCGTCACGATGTTCTCGACGTGGACGCTGCCGGGATTCGCCGCCCGGTCGGGCCTGGAGCCCCGCTTCATCGGGATCGAATTGGCCATCGAGATGTTCTCCGTGTTGTCTTTTCCCGCACTGATCGTGGCCGGTGGCGCGCCTGCGCTCGTCACCGTCACGGCAGCCGAGGCGCTCGCGACGAGGTCGTGGCCGAAGGTGGTACTGGCGGGCTTGCTGGTGGCCGCGGTGGTGTGGCGTTTGACGACGACGGTGACGGACATGTGGACGGATCCGGTCGAACACGGCTGGCGTTCCCTCGCTGCCTCGGCCGCGGTGCTCGCGCTGGCTGGGGGAGCCGTACTGCTCGTGAGGTATGTGAGTCGGCAGCCGGCGGTGCCACGACCCGGCGACCTGCCCGCAGCGTGGTCGGGGTACCACTTCCCGATCGCAGGAGCCTTCACCCTGACCGTCGTGTCGGCGACGCCGATCGTGATCGCGATGGTGGCGACGGAAGCGCTCGGTCTTCCGGGCCGGGAGGTCATCCGGGCGATCTGGACGGGATACAACTCGGGCCCCGCCACCGACATCCTGCGTGGTCTGGTCGGGGTGGCGCTGGTGTGGCTGGCGGTTCGACTGGCTCGGCGGGGGCGTACGGCGGCTGCCACAGCACTGGCCGCCTTCGGGGGATACCAGGTCATCCGGCTGCTGCCGACCGACACCCCGGCGTTCAGCTGGCTGTTGGAGCGATCGACGGACGGAATCGCCACGGTGTCGAGTTGGGTCGCCATCGTGGTGCTCCTGGTCGCCCTCGTCACCCGGACGTTGGATCGGGGGCGTCAGGTCGGCGTCTTGACCGTGTTGTTGGTGGGAGGGTTGTACGCCTTCCGCGACGCGCTGGACGACCCGGTCAGCGCTCTGCTCGGATTCGCCGGGCTCGGTGTTCTGTTGTTCGGCCTGGTCTGGCAGGTGCTGACCGAGGCCGACGTCACGCGGACCGGCACGAGGCGATTTCCTCTCACCACGCGGGTCTACCTGTTTCTCGCCAACGGGGTCTTCGCCGTCTGCTCGGTCGCGCTGGCGGCGCTGAGCCGGCACCCTTCTCAGTCGGGATCGGCCGCAGATCAGCAGGAGCTGGGCGACTCGATCCTCGGCACTCCGTTGCTGCTGGCGGCCGTGCTGGTGGGGTTGTGGTTGGCGGTACGGCCCACACCTGAGTCCGCGGGGTCGCCCAGACCGGCCCCGTCGTACCCCATCCAGGTTGTCGTTCCGATGTCACCCGACGTTCATCCGGGCCAGACCGGGCACGGTTTTCCACCGTCGGGGGGCACTGCGAGAGGATAGGAGCATGCTGACTGAAGCTCCGATCGACGCCTGGCTGACCGACATGGACGGGGTCCTCGTCCACGAGGAAGACGCATTGCCGGGGGCTGCGGATTTCGTGGAGACGCTCAAGGCGCGCCAGGTGAAGTTCTGCGTGCTGACGAACAACTCGATCTACACGCCGCGGGATTTGCGGGCGCGTCTGCTCGCCTCCGGCATCGATGTGCCCGAGGATTCCATCTGGACGTCAGCCCTAGCCACGGCGAAGTTCGTAGCCGAGCAGTACCCGGGCGCATCGTGTTATGTGATCGGCGAAGCGGGGTTGACGACAGCCCTTCACGAGGCGGGTTTGACGCTGTCGGAGCGCAATCCCGACTACGTGATCCTGGGTGAGACCCGCACGTACTCCTTCGAAGCGATCACTCGCGCGATTCGGCTCGTCGAGGGCGGGGCAAGGTTCATCGCGACCAACCCAGATCCGAGCGGTCCGAGTGTCTGGGGAACGCTTCCGGCGACCGGCGCCGTCGCCGCATTGATCCGTGCCGCTACCGGGAGAGTGCCGTACTTCTGCGGCAAGCCGAACCCGTTCATGATGCGCTCGGCGCTGCGTCGCATCGGAGGCCACGGGCATACGGCCGTGATGGTGGGCGATCGGATGGACACCGACGTGGTGAGCGGTCTCGAAGCCGGTTTGCGGACCGTCCTGGTGCTGACGGGCTCGACCAAGCTGGAGCAGGTCGATTCCTTCCCCTACCGGCCGACCGTGATCCTCGACTCCATCGCCGACGCCGTTGCGCTGGTGGAGGCGTACTCGAACGGGTAAAGGCGACCGTCAACGGACCCCGAATCGGGAGAGGAACTCGGTCGCGCACCGGTGAGCGTCGACGCTCACGGCGACGTCGAGCTGCGGTGTTTCGAACTGGATCGGAAGGAACGCCGCCGACCCGGGATTCCAGCGGCGATCGACCACGGTCTGACCGCGAGTCAAGGGATCGGCCAGGGCAATCCGCACGGGGTAGCGCACGGTGCCCAGCGCCGATGGCGCCAGGAGTGCGGCGAGGAGGCCGGCGTCTCCCAGACAGGTGACGTACGGGCTACGAGCGACGCGCGGCTCTGCGGCGTAGACGCGGCTCAGCCAGTCGCACAGGTCGGCCGCCAGCCGCGCCTCCTGAGTGCTGGTCGATCGCAGCCGGGTTAGGTCATCGGCGGTGAGCCGCACGTCGTAGAAGACATCGAGGCCGTACAGCAGAACAGGCACCCCGCTGTCGAAGCACACTGCCGCCGCCTCAGGATCGTGCCAGATGTTGAACTCGGCGGTCGCGGTGGCGTTGCCCAGCCCGTATCCGCCGCCCATGACAGCGATGCGTTCGATCCGGCTGGCGAGGTCTGGATAGGTACGCAAGAAGAGGGCGAGGTTCGTCAACGGAGCGAGGGCGATGACGGTCACCGGGTCGTCGGAGTCGAGCAACACGTCGCGGAGCAGCTCGATCGCGTGGCGCGGGTCAGGACGGCCTCGGCCGGACGCGCCGTACCCCGCAAGGTCCAGGTCGGCGATGCCGTTGCGGCCATGCACGTAGGAGGCCGCCGATGCCTGGTTGATCAGAGGCCTTCTAGCCCCACAGGCGACCGGCACAGGACCCAGTCCGGCGATCTCGAGCACGTCGAGCGTGTTCGTCGCGACCTGGGTTACGTCTGCGTTCCCGGCCACGCAGGTGACCGCCAGAATGTCCAGCTCGGGTGCCTGTCCAGCCAAGAGCAGAGCGAGCGCATTGTCGGTGCCCGTGTCGACGTCCATCACGATCTTCATGGCTAGTCCGAGACGTCCCGTATGGCAGCCACGTCGGCCATGTCGACATCGTCGGTGAAATGCAGCGTGACGTGGTCGAGCATGGCGGCCGGAAACTCGTACGGCGATTCGTACGCATCGGACACGGGGCTGACGGGGTCGTGACCCACGTCGAGACCGTAGAACGAGAGGTGCCCCGAAGTGCGGGGGACGAATCCGGCGCCGACCGTTCGCGCGTTTTGGAGAAGCACCACGTCGGCGCTCATGTTGTCGGCGACCCGCAGTGCGAAGCCGACCTGCTGATCGCCCGCGGGCAGGGGAGTATCGGAAGCGACCAGGATGCGGTCCTCCAAGAAGTGATGCTCGAACTGGAGACGCCCGTCACTGACGTACAGGGCGTAACCACTGCACTGATTTCCGCTGGCGACGAGAGCGCCGTCCGAGCCCGGGACGTACGAACGGAGGTCGGCCCGTACGACCATCGATCTGTTGCTGCCGCACACCGCGCTGGGGAACGGCACGTGGCCCTGACCGGGCCGCAGCGTGAACGTGTCCTGAGCCAAGAGGCCCTCGGGATTGCGGGCGTACAGCAACTCGTACAAAGTGCGGTCGTCGAGGGGCATGACGGAATTGCGCTTGGCGCCCTGCCACCACCGGTCGACGAGCTCGGCCAGCTTGTCTGGTCGCTCGGCGGCCACGTCGTGTGCCTGGGAGAAATCGGAGGTTGTGTCGTACAGACGCCACTGGTCGTCGTCGTACGACGTGCCCTGGACATGGTCGGTGACTGCGAACCAACCTTCGTGGTAAAGCGCGCGATGGCCCAGCATCTCGTAGCCCTGATGGGTTCGTCCCTCGTACGGGCCGTGGCCTCGCACTGCGGGGCCGAGCGATGCCCCGTCGGTGTCGGGAAGTGGTGGTAGGCCTGCCAAATCGAGGATGGTCGGCGCCAGGTCGACGACGTGGCCGAACGCACGGCTGACCCTATCGAGGTCCGTCATGCCACGCGGCCAGGCGACGACCATCGGGGAACGGATGCCGCCCAGGTCGACGAACTGCTTGTAACGGCGGAATGGCGTGTTGCCCGCCATCGCCCAGCCCTCCGGGTAGTGGGCTCCGCCCTGGATGCCGCCCAACCGGTCGAGCAGCGGCAGTTGCACGGCGGCGGGACGGGTCACCCGTGAATAGGGAGCATTGCAGTCGATGTCGCCGGCTGCGCCTTCTCGGCTCGCCCCGTTGTCACTCAACACGACGACGATCGTGTTGTCGGCGACGCCGAGGGTGGACAACTCGGCGACAAGGCGGCCGAGTTGGGCGTCGGTATGCTCCAGAAAACCGGCGAACGCCGCCTGCAGGTGGGCGTACAACTCCTGAGTGTCGGAATCCAGGGAGTCCCAGGCTGGAACTGTGGGGTTCGGTTCGGTGAGCTCGGTCCCTTCTGGCACGACGCCCAGGTCGATCTGCCGTGCCAGCCTGTCGACGCGAGTTTGGTCCCATCCCTTGCGGAACACGTCGACATAGGGGTCGATGTAACTCCTGGGTGCCTGGAAGGGAGCATGGGTAGCCCCGACGGCGAACTGGAGAAAGAAGGGTGACCCCGGCCTGAACGTCACATGGTCGCGCAGGTAGCCGATGGCGTGGTCGGTCAGATCCTCGGTCAAGTGGTAGTCGTCACGCTGGGGTGGCAGCACCTGGGTGTTGTCGCAGTAGAGCTCCGGGGAGTAGTGGTCTGTGCACCCGTCGAGGAATCCGTAGAACTTCTCGAATCCTTTGGATAAGGGCCAGTTGTGCACCGGTCCGGCGGGGGTGATCTCGTGAAGAGGGGTCAGGTGCCACTTCCCGACGAGGTAGGTGCCGTAGCCACCGGCCCGAAGTACGTCGGGGAGGGTGGGCACGTCGTGGCGAATGTAGCCGCGTGCATTCGGGAATCCAGTGTCGGCGTCGGCCAGGAACCGCACGCCGACCCGGTGAGGGTTGCGCCCGGTCAAGAGAGCGGCCCTTGTCGGCGAGCACAGCGGCATCACGTGGAAGTTCGAGAACCTCAGTCCCTGCCGTGCCAAGGCATCGATCGTGGGGGTCGCGATCTCGGAGCCGAAGCATCCGAAATCCGACCACCCCGTATCGTCGAAGAGGACCACGATCACGTTGGGAGCGCTGCGCAGGTGTTCGGGCCGTTCCGGCCACCAGGGCGTCGACTCGACGTGGGTGGTGCCGATGACTCCGTCGAAGTCTACCGACATCGCTCAGACCTCCACTTTGTGTTCGGCTTTGGTCAAATACCACACGGAGACCAGGGCGATGAGGGCGACCAGTACGACGCACGCCGACACCAGCGTTGTGCTTCCAGTCGCATCACGCAGCTATTGGGCGATGATCGGACCCAGCCCGCCACCGAACACGGTGCCGAGTTGGAAGCCGACGGACATGCCCGAGTAGCGAACTTGCGGCGGCAGCACCTCGGCGAAGAGGCTGGCCTGCGGCGAGAACAACGACCCGGCCAACATGCCGCCCACGATCATCACGAGGAACAGGGCCACGTAAGAGCGGGTATTGATCAGCCAGAACGCAGGGAATGCCCACAGGGCCAACAGGATGAGCGCGGTCATCAGGACCTTGCGCGAGCCGAGCCTGTCGCAGAGCCGGCCGACGAGCGGAGTCACGATGAAGTTCGCGACGGCGCTCGCGATATTGGTGACCAGAACTAAAGTGGGGTTCATCTTCAGGACGCCAGTGGCGAATCCGATCACGAACACGCCGTTGATGAAGCCGAGGGTTGTGTCGGACATGTGCGTACCGATCATCGCCGCGATCTGACCGGGGAATCGTTTGAGAGCTTCGACCAGCGGTAGCTGGTTCTTCCGCTTCTCCGTCTCGGCAGCGTCGGCGCGGGCCTGAGCTTCAGCGAACTCTGGGGTTTCGCTGATGTGCAGCCGAAGCCACAGGCCGAAGGCCACCAACACGATCGACAACAGGAAGGGGATCCGCCAGCCCCAGGCAAGAAGTTGCTCGTGTGTGGTCAGGGCGGTCACGAGCGCGATCGTGCCCGAGGACAAGATGATGCCGACCGGAGCTCCTGCTTGCACCAACGATCCGAAGAAGTTCTTGCGGTCCGGCGGAGCGGTTTCGACCGCCAGCAGGGCGGCTCCGCCCCACTCTCCGCCGATCCCGAATCCCTGCAGGAATCGCAGGAGAGTCAGCAAGACCGGCGCGGCCATGCCGATCTGCGCGTAGGTCGGCATCACGCCGATCAGGATCGTCACGACGCCCGTGATCATGAAGGTCAACAAGAGCATGCTCTTGCGGCCGATCCGGTCGCCGAAATGACCGATCACGATCCCACCGATCGGGCGCGCCAAGAAGCCTGCCGCGAAGGTCAGGATCGCCAGCATCGTGGCCACCTGTGGGCTGATGTCCTTGCTGAAGAAGATCGCGCCGAAGACCGTGGCGGCGAGCGGGCCGTAGATGAAGAAGTCGTAGTACTCCAGCACCGAGCCGGCCATGGCAGCCATCGCCGCCCGCCACGGCGACATGGTGTGAGGGGTGACGCTCGGGTCCGCTTCGGCGGCCTGGTCGCGGGGTGTCGTCGAGTCATTTGGCTGCAGCGCCATCGGATGTCTCCTCGTCGTGGGTCGATCAGCATCGATCGACGATTCACAGACTACGAGAACGTTCCTGAGCTGTCTAGCCTTGACATGCGGATAGTCCATCATGTCACGAGACATCAACGTAGGAACGATCTTGAAGGAGCTTGCGCCGGTACGGTGAGGCACATGGCAGCCACCGGTGACACCCGTCCGCCTTCCATTCACGACGTCGCCCGGGAGGCCGGAGTGTCCCGGTCGACGGTGTCCCGAGTGCTCAATGACCTCGACGCCGCCCCGGCCGAAACGCGGGCACGCGTGGTCGCGGCTGCCGGCAAGCTCGGCTACCGGCCGGCCGCCGCTGCGCGCGCGCTTCGTGGAGGGAGGTGGGACATGGTCGCCCTCGTGGTGGGCGACGTCGCGCAGCCGTACTTCTCGGCGCTGGCCAAAGCCGTCGAATCTTCGCTACGCCGCTCGGGGCACTCCATGATGCTGATCGGCGTCGACCGCGACATCACGAAATTCGAAGGTGCTCTCGACTCGTTGGAACCGCTTTCTCTCTCGGGCATTGTGGTGGCCGTCGCCCGTGACCTCGCCACCCCCACGATCACCCGCCGCCTCGAGCGGGTCATCGCCGGTGGGACCCCGGTGGTTACCGTGAGCCAGCGCCTCGATCGAACGTCCGTCCCCGCCGTACTAGCTGATCACGAAGGAGCCGCCTACCAGGCCACCAGCGACTTGCTCGCTCGCGGCTTGGACGACATCGTCCTTGCCGCAGGCGATGCCGCGTCACCCCACGTCGCCCTCGTGGTGTCGGGGTTTCTCGAGGCGCTCCCGCCCGATCAGCGCGACCAGGCTCGTAGCACCCGTGTGGTCCATAGTCCGTTCGAGATCCGAGGCACCTACGAGGCGGTCCGCACCCTGGTCGCAACTCGTCCGCCTCAAGCTTGGGTGGCTGCCGCCGCTTACCCAGCACTCGGCATCCTGATGGCCTACGAAACCCCCCTGCCGGCGATTGCTTGCTGCGAAACAGTGCCCATGCTCGAAGCGCTCAGCCCAACCATCCGCACCTACGGACCGGATTGGCATCAGTACGGCGACGCGGTGGTCGACGCGGTCCTTCGCCCCCGTGGTTCGCCAGCGCCTTTGATGCAGGTCATCGCCAGCGATCGCCGTTCGTGAGACATCGCACCACGGGCGGGTCTCTCCGCGGCTCCGCGAGCTGTCTTGAGATCTGCCGCTCTCGACCTTGCCCGCGCCCGGCGGCCTTGGAAGCCCCTCTCCAGCCCGTCAACACTGTAGATGCACGGTCGTGACGATTTTTCAGTCAAAAGTGGTCGTTTTGCTCATCGAGTGTGCATCTACAGTGTTGAGGCGGTTGGTCCGCGCGTGAGAACCGGCTCCCGAGTTGAACTCGGGAGCCGGTTCTCGACTGTCGTGACTCAGAGGTCGTAATACATCTCGAACTCGTGAGGATGCGGCCGTACGCGGATGGCGTCGATGTCTGCCCGCTTCATCTCGACCCAGGTCTCGATGAGGTCAGGGGTGAACACGTCACCGGCGAGCAGGTAGTCGTGATCTGCCTCGAGCTCGTCGAGAACGCGATCCAGTGACGGCGGGACCGTGCGGACGTTGGCGTGCTCCTCGGGAGGCAGCTCGTACAGGTCCTTGTCGATTGGAGCCGGCGGCTCGATCTTGTTCTGGATGCCGTCGAGGCCGGCCAGCAGACACGCAGCAAAGGCCAGGTACGGGTTCGAGCTCGGGTCGGGGCACCGGAACTCCAGGCGCTTGGCCTTGGGGTTCGAGCCGGTGATCGGGATCCGGATGCACGCCGAACGGTTGCGCTGCGAGTAGACGAGGTTGACGGGCGCCTCGAACCCCGGGACGAGCCGGTGGAACGAGTTCGTCGTCGGGTTCGTGAACGCCAGGAGCGACGGGGCGTGATGGAGCAGGCCGCCGATGTAGTAGCGAGCCAGATCGCTCAGTCCGGCGTACCCGGCCTCGTCGGCGAACAGCGGAACGCCGCCCTTCCACAGCGACTGATGCACGTGCATGCCCGAGCCGTTGTCACCGAAGATCGGCTTCGGCATGAAGGTGACGGTCTTGCCCGCCTCCCAGGCCGTGTTCTTGATGATGTACTTGAACTTCTGCACCTCGTCGGCGGCAGCCAGCATGGTGTTGAACTTGTAGTTGATCTCGGCCTGCCCAGCCGTACCCACCTCGTGGTGAGCCCGCTCGATCTGCAGCCCGACGTTCGTCAGGTTACGGACCATGTCGTCGCGCAGGTCGCTGAAGTGGTCGACCGGAGCGACGGGGAAGTAGCCACCCTTGTACTTGACCTTGTAGCCGCGGTTCGCACGTCCGTCGCCGTCGGTCTCCGACCCCGTATTCCAGGCGCCCGCCTCGGAGTCGATGTAGTAGTACCCGGCCTGCTGCTTGGTCTCGAAGCGAACCGCGTCGAAGATGTAGAACTCGGCCTCGGGGGCGAAGAACGCCGTGTCGCCGATCCCGGTGCTGTTGAGGTAAGCCTCGGCCTTCCGCGCGATGTTGCGCGGGTCGCGGCTGTAGGCCTCCTTGGTGATCGGGTCGTGCACGAAGAAGTTCACGGCCAGCGTCTTCGACTTGCGGAACGGGTCGATGAAGGCCGTCGTCGGGTCGGGCAGCAACGCCATGTCGGACTCGTGGATCTTCTGGAAGCCGCGGATCGACGAACCGTCGAACGCGAGTCCATCCTCGAAGACCTCAGGGCCGAAGAAGCTTGCCGGCACCGTGAAGTGCTGCATGACGCCTGGCAGGTCGCAGAACCGGATGTCGATGGTTTCGACATCGTTTTCCTTGACATAGGCCAACAGATCGTCGGCGCCTTGGAACATGGATCCTCCAGTTCGGTCAGGGGTACGGCCGCTCGGCCGCTTTCGGCGCACGTCGCGCCACTCGCACAACCTAAGGGAGCGCCGTTGCCGCTCAGTGACGCGTTTGTTTCAGCCGTGTAACGCCGTCAGGTCTCTCGACGCGCGTGTCTCGGTAGGCTCCCTGGTCGTGGACGACTACCCCGGCGCGACGCTCGGCCTGCCGCACGAGGGCCGCGGGTCCCTGGCCTCGTGGCGGGCCAGAATCGCCGCGCTGGTCGTGGACTGGGCGGCGAGCATGACCGTGGCCGCGCTCGTCTTCGGTCGCGGTGCGCTCACCGGCAGCGGTCTGATCTCCTTCTCGACGCTCGAGGTGTATTTCCTCCAGAAGACGATCCTGACCTGGTTGACGTCGGCCTCGTTCGGTCAGTTGCTGGCGCGCATCGCTGTCGTTCGTGTGACCGGCGGACCGATCGGCTTGCTCCGATCGATGGCCCGCGCAGCCATGGTGTGCGTCGTCCTGCCGGCCGTTGTCGTCGGCGCTGAGCGCCGCGGCCTGGACGACCTGGTGTTGGGGACCGTCGTCGTCAACCGGGCGGAAGGCCGTACGGCGTGAGGATCGTCATCGTCGCCCGCGGGTTGCCGGAAGCCAACGATCCCACCCTGGGGATCTTCGAACTCGACCAGGCAGCCGCCCTGGCCGCGGCCGGTCACGACGTGGTCGTTGCCGCTCTCGACTTGCGCTCGGCGCGGCGCCGCCGCAGATTGGGCATGTACGGCACCACTGTGCGGGGGCTGCGGGTCGTGGTGGTGGCCCTGCCGGTCGGGGCGGTGGGCCCCGCCGCGACGACCGCCGGTCTTCGGTTCGCCTGGCGGCTCGCACTTCCCCGGCTGAGGAAGACGCTCGGTGGTCGGATCGACATCGTCCATGCTCACTTCGCACGTTTCGGCGCGGCTGCGCGGCCGGGGCCCGGAACGCGGTACCGGTTGGTCGTCACCGAGCATTCGAGCCGGTTGGGCGGTGTCTTGTCCGAGGCCGAGAGCACGGTGGCGCGTCAGGCGTACCAAGCAGCCAGCCGGGTGATCGCGGTCAGCCCGTGGCTGGTGGACAAGATGGCCGAGGCGTACGGGGTGACAGCCACGTACGTGCCGAACGTCGTGGACGTCGACGCCTACG
>JBDHZQ010000053.1:0-16939 GCA_039811945.1 Propionibacteriaceae bacterium | reverse complement strand
GAGTTGCTGGGCGCGGTCGACGTGTTCGAGTTGCGGCCGCGGATCGGGTTGGCGTCGCAGGCGTTGGCCGAACAGATCCCGTTCGAGGAGAAGGTCGCCGACGTCATCGTCTCGGCGTCGTTCGGTGTCGTCGGGCGCTGGCGGGAGCAATACGAGGCGGCCGATTTCACCAGGGCGTCGGAGTTGATGTCGCTGTTGATGGTCGAACACCTGGCGGGGCGCACGTTCGGCACGTTGAGCGAAGGGGAACGTAAGCGCGTACAGATCGCGCGGGCCCTGATGACCGATCCGGAACTGCTGCTGCTCGACGAGCCGGCCGCCGGGCTCGATCTGGCCGGCCGGGAGGCGTTGCTTGAGGCCCTGACCGTGCTCACCGAGGACGAGGACGCACCCGCTTCGATCCTGGTGACCCACCACCTGGAGGAGATCCCGCTCGGGATCACCCATTGCCTGCTGCTGGCCGCGGGCAAGGTCGTCGCGGCGGGTCCCTTGCGAGAGACGTTGACGGCAGAGAACTTGTCGCGCACGTTCGGCATGAGGCTGCAGGTGCACGAGCGCGACGGCCGTTGGGCAGCCCGCGCCTGGTCGAAGCGTCGGCTCGAGGGCTGACGTGGAGATCAACCTGAACGATTGGCTCGGTCAACACCTCGTCGTGTTGTGGCTGGTGTCTGCGCTGCTCATGGTGGCGCTGGAGTGGGTACGGCGAGACCGTACGTTCGCCTACCTGGGCATCGGTGCTGCGACGGCTGGGGTCAGTTCCCTGCTGTATCCGCACTGGTGGTTCGGGCTGGCCGTACTGCTCGTAGTCGGTGGCGCTGGGATCGTCTGGAATCCGATGAGCGCCAGGGCCGCTCAGCGCTGACCGGCGGCGCGGCCGTACCTCTGAGCGAGAACCGAACACGCCATCAGCTGTGCCTGGTGGAAGATCATCAGCGGCAACACGAGCAACCCGATGGCCGAGCCGGCAAACAGCACCTGTGCCATCGGCAACCCGGTCGCGAGCGACTTCTTGGTGCCGCAGAACTGGATGGCGATCCGATCCTGGCGATCGAAGCCGAGCCACCCGCTGCTCACCCACGTGAGCAGCAGCAACAGCCCGACGAGCAGAACACACACGATGGTCAACGCCAGCAGTTGCCCGGGAGTGGTGCGCGACCACATGCGCTCTTGGATGCCTTCGGAGAAGGCCGCATAGACGACGAGGATGATCGACCCGCGGTCGACGAGTTTGAGCGGACTCTTGTGGCGAGAGACGAAGGCGGCGGTCCACCGGCGTGACATCTGACCCAACACGAACGGCAGGAGTAGTTGGAGCATGACGTCGACGACCGCGTCGAACGACACCGTGGCTTGGCCCGTCGTGGACATGAGGCCGATCACGAGCAACGGGGTGAGGAACACGCCGAGCAAGTTCGAGGCGGAGGCGCTGACGATGGCGCCGGCCACGTTGCCCTTGGCGATCGACGTGAACGCGATCGACGACTGCACGGTGGACGGTACGAGGCACAGGTAGAGGAGCCCGGCGTACAGATCCGGGGACAGCACGGGACCACTGAGCACCCGCAGCGCCAGGCCCAGCAGCGGAAACAGAACGAAGGTGAACGCGAGGATGACCAGGTGAAGGCGCCAGTGAGTCAGCCCCTGGAGCGCTTCCTTGGGGCTGAGGCGGGCGCCGTACAGGAAGAACAGGAGGAAGATCGCGACCTTGGTGACCCAGCCCAGGGCGACCCCCGCGGGTCCCACGGCGGGGAAGAACGAGGCGAGTACGGCGGCCGCCACGATCGCGACGAGGAACCCGTCGGGTTTCAGTTGTCGCAGCCAGCCCATGGGTGTCCCTTCGTCGCCAGCAGGGTAGTGGAGGGAGCGACGTTAAGGTTCCCAGCGTGGAGTCGGACAGGGTCGCGGGCGTGGTGAGGATCGGCGATCCCGCCGACGAGCGAGTGGCCGACTACGTCAGGCTCAGAGAGGCGACGTTACGCCGTACGGCAGCGCCAGTCTTCATCGCCGAAGGCGAGTTGGTGATCCGGCGCGCGATCGGTGCGGGTTACCGGCCCAAGTCGTTTCTGCTGTCACACCGCTGGGCCGACGCCTTGGGTGAGGTGTGGGGGAGGTTCCCAGATGTGCCCGTCTTCGTGGGTGAGGCTGACGTCGTCGAGACAGTCACCGGATTCCACGTGCATCGCGGTGCGCTGGCGGCCCTCTGGCGGGAGGAGCGGTACGACGTGGACGTCCTGATCGCGGGCTCCCGTCGGTTGGTCGTGGTGCAGGACCTCGTCGACCACACCAATCTGGGCGCGATTGCACGTACGGCAGCAGGGCTGGGCTGGGATGGGCTGCTGCTCAGTGAGCGGTCGGCCGACCCTCTGTATCGCCGCGCGGTCAAGGCCAGCATGGGAGCCGTTCTGAGCCTGCCGTGGGCGAGGACGTACGACGACGCCTCATTGCTCGGGCGACTGCACGAGCACGGCTTCTGGACGGTGGCGCTGGCTTTGCGCGACGATGCCGTCGACGTGGGGTCGGTCGTCGAGCGGGTAGGAAGGGGCAAGGTCGCCGTGTTGCTGGGTACGGAGGGGCACGGGCTCTCCGCCGACTGGATTCGTGGCGCGAGACTGGTAGCCAGGATTCCGATGTCTGCAGGCGTGGATTCCCTGAACGTGGCGGCGGCTGCCGCGATCGGTTGTTACGTGCTGCGCTGACCTCGCTCGGGCAAGGGCGCTGGGGTGGTCGCCGCGTCGATGCACTAACCTGTGCGACGACTTCGGCACGCGACGGCCGGTGTATCAGGCGTGGCCGCGCCGGGAATCACACGGTCGCGGGATTCGGAAAGACGGTGAGGCGACGATGAGTGTCCGGGACCTGATGACGGGCGGGACAGTCCTGCCGATCACCCGTTGGGGAGAACCCGTGATGCACGCGCGCACCGAGCCGGTGACCTCCTTCGACGCAGACCTCAAAGCTTTGGCGCGCGACATGTTCGCGACCCAGGAGGCAGCCCAGGGCGTGGGCCTGGCCGCCACGCAGGTGGGCCGCAACGTCGCGATGTTCGTCTTCGAGTGTGCCGACGCCGACGATGTGGTCCACGTCGGGGTGGTGTGCAACCCGCAGGTGACGGTGCCCGACGACAAGCGGAATCTAGAAGCAGGCGAGGAGGGCTGCCTGTCGTTTCCCGGCGCGTACGAGACCCTCGCGCGGCCCGACTATGCGATCTGCCGCGGCCAGGACGTCGATGGTCGGCCAGTCGAAATCGTCGGCACCGGGATGTTGGCTCGCTGTCTCCAGCACGAGACGGACCACCTCAACGGCATCGTGTTCGGAGACCGCCTCTCCTTGCGGCGCCGCAAGTCGCTCGGCAAGAAACAGGCCGAGCAGGACTACCGGTATCCCGAGAATTGGCCGGTGACGGCCAAGCTGCCCTTCGATCCGGAGCGTGCCTCGTAAGGTCGGCTTCCCGAAGGCACGCTGAACCGGCTGCCGACGTTCAGACCGGACTCGCGACCGTAGGGCCCACTACTTCGACGATCGCGAGCCGGAGTTCTCGTGAGCCCACCACCAGGGTGACGCGGAGTGCGTCGTTCGTGACCTCGACGGTCCCCAACCGCCCGGGCCGGAGCAGGAGGCGTACGGCGAGCAACCCGAGATCGCCCAGCCGGCTTTCGACAACCCTGGCCTGAGTGCCGTCGGCGAACACCAACCACCCTTGACCGAAGTCCGCGGCGGGACGGACCCTGACCACAGGAACCCCACGTCGCTGGATCATCTGGAGGGAATAGGTCGGCGGCACTGCGGCCCGGGGCGGGGGACCGTCCAGGTCCTCGAGGTCGGCTTCGGCCGGCCGGTCGGTTCCCGTGATTCGTGCCCAGGCCGCAACAGCAGCACAGGTGGCGGCCAACCCCAGGAGCATCAGGATCTCCATAGCGGGAGTGTCCTCGCGGCTCACATCCAGGTCAAGGGTCGGTCCTTGCCGACCGGTGACCTGTTGGACCCGGCGCCGGTGTCAGGACGGATCTGGTCCTCGTGACAGCGTGCTGCCGACCGGTCGGGGGACCGCCTCTCCGGGTGCGACGGGTGGGACTGTTCAGGCCCGCGGGTGAGCCTGAGCGAATGCAGCGCGGAGCCGGTCGCCTCGGACGTGGGTGTAGAGCTGGGTCGTGCTCAGTGAAGCGTGCCCCAGGAGTTCCTGGACGCTTCTGAGGTCGGCGCCACCTTCCAAGAGATGCGTCGCCATCGCGTGTCGAAGGCCATGCGGACCGAGATCCGGTGCACCGTCCACCGATCCGAGGGCGCGATGCACAATGCGGCGGACGACCCGGGGGTCGACGCGCGCGCCGGTTCGTTCACCGGTGAACAGCGCTTCGGACGACGAAGGTCCGACGATTTCGTGGCGCCGATCCAGCCACGACCTCACGGCTGTGCACGCAGGCACGCCGATCGGGACGGTCCGCTGCTTGTTGCCCTTGCCGATCACTCGAACGGTGCGCCGCTCGAGATCGACGTCTCCGACGTCGAGTCCACACAGCTCCGAGACTCGGATACCACTGGCGTACAGCACCTCCAGCATGGCGAGATCGCGGGCCCCGACGGCCGACCCGTCGTGGCCTGCTCGCTCAATCGCGGCGCGCAGCATCGACTCGGCTTCGGCCACGGTCAGCGTCTCGGGCAGGTGCCTGCCGCTCTTGGGTGAGCGGAGGGCCGTGGCGGGATTGGCAGCCAGCCACCCCTCGTCTTCCGCCCACGCGAGGCAAGTCCGGACCGCTGCGGCGTGGCGCTGCACGGTGCTGCGCTGCGCGCCACCGGCGTTCAGACTGGCCAGCCAACCACGCAGCGCTCGGAGGTCGACGCTGCGCAACGACTCGTACCCCTGCCCGACCAGCCACGCGTCGAGCGATGCCAGGTCGCTCGCGTAGGCACGCTGCGTGTGTGGCGACGCGTTCCGGTCCGCCAAGTGCTCGACGAACGCATCGATCAACGACCCGAGCACCGACCGATCCTGGTCGGGCCGGGTGCCCTCCACGCTCGCCACCTGCCCAGCGTCGAGCCGGAGACCACGTCGCGGCAAGTCGCCGCGCCGACCTGCGGGGCGTCCGCCCCTCTCGACCCTGGCCCCGACGTCTTGACCACCTGACTCACCACAACCCGGCCGGATCGATGAGCACGTCGTCGACCCATGCCTGCGCGTGCAGATGGCAGCCGGTCGACCAGCCCGTGGTGCCCACGGCCCCGATCGGTTGTCCAGCCTGCACGACATCGCCCACCCGCACGGAGTACGACTGGGCGTGGTTGTAGGCCGTCACCGTGTGCCCGTTCGGCCCGACGCCGTGGTCGATCAGGAGGCGGTTGCCGTACGCGTCGTTCCAGACGACTGAGATCACGACTCCTGCGGCCGCAGCACGGATCACAGACCCGCACGGGGCACCGATGTCGGTTCCGTCGTGCAGTTTCCACACCCCCAGCACTGGATGGAGGCGCATGCCGAACGGAGATGTCGTAGGGCCGTCCGCCGGCCGTACGTACCCTGCCGAACTCACAGCCACCCCCGTTGCCACAGGTGGCGGGGTCGGCGCAGTGGCGTCGGAGGGAAGGAGCCGTACCTGTCCCGTGCGCAGGAGCAGCATCGGGTCGAGGTAGTCGTCTGCGGATTTCAATCCCCAGTGCAGGCACGCCGCGACGGGGCAGCCAGGATGACCGGCGAGCAACCGCCCGATGGGTTGACCACGCGCGACGGCCTGCCCGACCGACACCTCGGGGCTGACCGGCTCGTACGTCGTACGCACCGATCCGTGGTCGACGACGACCACGCCACGGCCGGCGACGAGGCCAGCGAACGTCACCGTGCCGGCCGCTGCCGCAACGACGACGGCCCCTTCGGTCGAGGCGACGTCGACGCCTCGATGCCCGGACCCCCACGCCACGGCGGGTGGGTCGTACACGGTCACCACCGGGCCTGAGACGGGCTGCACTCCTGGCGGCAGTCCTACCTCGGCGGCGGCCGGAATCGCGACCCACCACAGAGCGAGGGTGAGGAGGACGGCACACGCGTGTTTCATGTCTGTGACCATGGGCCTCCAGGTACGGCGAAGGTCGCGCCCCGGGCCCGGCCTGTGGACAACCGTGACTCGTGTTTCGGACCTGTGGAGAACGCGACTTGGAGGGGCCAGAAGTCACGGCGTACAATTGCCCACGGCGACCGGAGGTATCGGTCGACTATCGCATGCCGATACTCCCCGCAGGGGGTCCGGTCTCGTGGGTCCCAGCCCAGCTGGGTGCAGACCGGGCGTTCGGCATCAGGCGGCTCTTCGAAGAGTTCGGAGCCGAACGAACCCCGCGCCCGGGGCAACTCGTGCGCACGAAAGGAATGCGGCCATGGCCGTCGTCACCGCCCGCCAGCTCCTCGAGAGCGGCGTCCACTTCGGGCATCAGACTCGTCGCTGGAATCCCAAGATGAAGCGATTCATCTTCGCCGAGCGCAACGGCATCTACATCATCGACCTGCAGCAGTCGCTGACCTACATCGACCAGGCCTACGCGTTCGTCAAGGACACGATCAGCAAAGGCGGCCAGGTGCTGTTCGTCGGCACCAAGAAGCAGGCGCAGGAAGCAGTGGCGGAGCAGGCGACCCGGGTGGGGATGCCGTACGTCAACCAGCGCTGGCTCGGCGGCATGCTGACCAACTTCCACACGATGGTGAAGCGGATCGGGCGCCTCAAGGAACTCGAAGCCATGAACTTCGACGACGTGGCAGCCTCTGGCCTCACCAAGAAGGAGTTGCTGGGTCTGCGCCGCGAGAAGGACAAGCTCTCCAAGACCCTGGGCGGCATCCGCGAGATGAGCAAGGTTCCCCAGGCGGTCTGGATCGTCGACACGAAGAAGGAACACCTCGCCGTCGACGAGGCCCGCAAGTTGCGGATCCCCATCATCGGCATCCTCGACACCAACTGCGACCCCGACGAAGTCGACTGGCCGATCCCCGGCAACGACGACGCCATCCGCTCGGTCAGCCTGCTGACGCGCGTGATCGCCGACGCGGTGGCCGACGGGCTCGTGTCCCGGTCCGGCCAGGCCCGCACCGGAGCCGAGGCAGAAGTCGAGCCGATGCCCGCGTGGGAGCGCGAGCTGCTGGGCGCCCAGGACGAGGCACCCGCTGCTGCGGGCGACGAGGTCCCCGCGGCCGAAGAAGCTCCCGCGGCCGAAGAAGCCCCCGTGGCCGAAGAAGCCCCTGCCGCGGTTGACGAGGTCGTCGTCGAAGTTCCCGAGGCCGACGCCGTCGACACTGTCGCTGCTGCCGACGAGGACGCTGACGACGAGGCAGCGGCCGACGAGACCGTCGCCGTCGAGGCGAACTGATTTTCAGACGATTCACGAGTAAGGAACGACACATATGGCTATCACTGCCACCGACGTCAAGAAGCTGCGCGATGCCACGGGCGCGGGAATGATGGACGCCAAGAAGGCGCTCACCGAGGCTGACGGCGACTTCGAGAAGGCCACCGAACTGCTCCGCATCTCCGGTGCGGCCAAGGCGGCCAAGCGCTCGGACCGCGAGGCCAGCAACGGCATCGTGGCGGCGACGGGCTCCGCCCTCATCCAGTTGGGCGCGGAGACCGACTTCGTCGCCAAGAACGACGAGTTCATCGCCCTCGCCGACCAGATCGTCGAAGCTGTGGACCTGGCCGAGGCCAACTCGGTCGAGGCCGCGAATCAGGTCACGTTGCCGTCCGGCCAGACCATCGCCGAGGCGGTCGCGGCTCTGTCGGCCAAGATCGGCGAGAAGATCGAGCTGGTCAACGTCGCTCGGTACTCCGGCGACACCCACGCCTACCTGCACCGCCGTTCGCAGGACCTTCCTCCGCAGGTGGGTGTGCTGGTGGAGTACGAGGGCGCCGACCACGAGTTCGTGCACTCCGTCGCGCTGCAGATCGCGTCGATGATGCCTCTGTACCTGACCAAGGACGACGTGCCTGCCGAGATCGTCGCCAACGAGCGTCGGATCGCCGAGGCCACGGCCCGCGAGGAGGGCAAGCCCGAGGCAGCCATCAGCCGGATCGTGGACGGCCGGGTCGGGGCCTACTTCAAGGACACCGTCCTCCACGAGCAGGCGGCTGTGTCCGACGACAAGAAGAGCGTCGGCTCGCTGCTGGCCGAGAAGAAGGTCGTCGTGACCCGCTTCTCCCGCTTCGCCGCCGGGGCCTGACCTGGTCGGTCGCCGGTCGACCGACCGCTAGAGTGGCGTGCGCCGCGATCCCTTCTGGTCGCGGCGCACTGCCGTGAGGAGATCCTTCGATGAGCGAATCGACCCCGTACGCGCGCGTCCTGTTGAAACTGTCCGGCGAAGCATTCGGCGGCGGCAAGCTCGGGGTCGATCCGGACATCGTGGCGGCGATCGCCCAGCAGATCGGGCAGGTCGTTCGTGGCGGGGTTCAGGTCGCCATCGTCGTGGGCGGCGGCAACTTCTTCCGCGGTGCCGAACTCCAGCAGCGGGGCATGGACCGGGCGCGAGCCGACTACATGGGCATGCTCGGCACGGTCATGAATTGTCTGGCCCTGCAGGATTTCTGCGAAAAGGCCGGTGTCGAGACGCGAGTTCAGACCGCGATCACGATGGGACAGGTGGCGGAGCCGTACATCCCTCGCCGTGCCATTCGGCACTTGGAGAAGGGCCGGGTCGTCATCTTCGGCGCCGGGTCAGGGATGCCGTTCTTCTCGACCGACACGGTCGCCGCCCAGCGCGCCCTCGAAGTCGGCTGCGAAGTCATCCTCATGGCCAAGCAGGGCACGGACGGCGTGTACGACGACGACCCCCGTACGAACCCTGCCGCACATCTGTACACCGACCTGTCGTACGACGAATACCTCTCCAAGGACCTCAAGGTGGCGGACGCCACGGCGATCAGCCTGGCCCGCGACTACCGATTGCCGATGATCGTGTTCAACCTCGACGTGCCGGGCAATATCGCCCGAGCTGTCTCCGGGGAACCGATCGGGACACTCGTCCACGCCTGATCCCCAGTCATCGACCGCTCTTGCTACGGTCTACTCACACTCTCCGCCCGAAGGAACCCGCCGTGACAGCCGAGATCGTCAGTTCTGCCGACCACAAGATGGATACCGCCGTCGAATTCGCCCGTGAGGAGTTCGCAGCGATCCGCACTGGTCGGGCCCATCCGCAGATGTTCTCCAAACTGACCGCCGACTACTACGGCACCCCGACACCGCTGCAGCAGCTGGTGTCGTTCCAGGTGCCGGAGGCACGCACGATCTTGATCACGCCGTTCGACCGGTCGTCGATGGCCGCGATCGAGCGCGCGATCCGCGACTCCGACCTGGGCGTCAACCCGTCCAACGACGGCCACACGATCCGGTGCGTGCTGCCGGTGCTCACCGAGGAGCGTCGTCGCGACTACACCAAAGTGGCCAAGCACAAGGCAGAAGAGGGCCGCGTCGCCATCCGCAACACCCGTCGCCACGCCAACGAGGCGTTGCACAAGCTGGTCAAGGACAAACTGGCCGGTGAAGACGACGTTGCTCGCGCCGAGAAGCAACTCGACACGATCACGAAGAAGCACACCGACGCGGTCGACGAATTGCTCAAGCTCAAAGAGGCCGAGCTCCTCGAGCTCTGACCCCAGGTGGACGAGACCCACGAATCACGGATGGAGGCCCATCGCGAGGCGGCGCGCAAGCGCGTCGAACAGGTGAACGCCCGAGTCGAGCAGGTCAACGCCCGCGCCGGCCGCAACCTCCCGGCCGCCATCCTCAGCGGGATTGGTTTGCTGGGGTGGATCGGGGTCTCGCTGGTCTGGTTCAAGGTCGGGTTCGTCCTCCTCGTGGCCGTGGCGATGGTGCTGGGCACGGTCGAACTTCACCGCGCGATGCTGGCCAAGGCGGGGATGCGCTCGGCGATCGTGCCGATCGCCGTCGGCAGCGTGGGAATCGTGGTCGCGTCGTACATCCCGCCTGAACGCGCCCTCCTCTCGCCCACGATCCTGCTGTTGGCCGTGCTCGGCCTGACCGTCGTCGCCTCGTTGGCCTGGCGCCTGCCCGGCGGGCCGGAGGGGTTCGTCAAGGACGCGGCCGCCAGCCTGTTCACGATTGCGTACGTCCCCCTCCTGGGGTCGTTCCTCTCCCTCATGCTGGGGCCGCCCGACGGCGTTGCCCGGGTCGTGACGTTCATCTTGTGCATCGTGGCCAGCGATACCGGCGGCTACGTAGCCGGGGTGCTGTTCGGCAAGCATCCGCTGGCCCCTCGGATCAGCCCCAAGAAGACGTGGGAGGGGTCGGCCGGGTCAGTGGCGCTGGCGCTGGTGATCGGCGGCCTCATGGCCCACTACGTGCTTCACGTCAGCGTCTGGGTCGGGCTCGTGTTCGGGTTCGCGATGGTGGTGTTCGGCACGTTCGGCGACCTGATCGAGTCGATGATCAAGAGGGATCTCGGGCTCAAGGACATGAGCAACTTCGTGCCGGGTCACGGAGGCATGCTCGACCGGCTCGATTCGGTGCTGTTCGCTGCTCCGATCGCCTGGCTCCTGCTCCACGTCCTGGTCCCGATCGGCTGACGCATGCCCATCCCCCTGAGGTTCGACGCTCCCAAGCGCGGCAAGCCGCCGCTGCACTGGGCTGATCTGGACGCTGCGGCGGGCAAGTCAGCGGTCGCAGGTTTGGGTCTGCCCGAGTTCCGAGCCCGACAGATCGCCACTCACTACTACGAGCACGGCAGCGACGACCCCACCGGGTGGACCGACCTGCCTGCTGCCGTACGGCCCACGCTCGCCGAAGCGCTGTTCCCCCGCTTGCTCACCTACGTCCGGTCCATCTCGTGCGACGGTGGGGCCACCGTGAAGACGTTGTGGCGCCTCCACGACGGAACCCTGGTGGAATCGGTCCTGATGCGCTACGGCCTGCGACGCGACGGCACTGCCGGCTCGCACGGGGTGCGGTCGACGCTGTGCATCTCCTCCCAGGCTGGTTGCGGTATGGCCTGCCCGTTCTGCGCGACGGGGCAAGGCGGGTTGCAGAGAAACCTGTCGGCGGCCGAGATCGTGGACCAGGTACGGGCAGCTGCCGCGTCGTTGGCGGCGGGTGAACTTCCCGGTGGACCGGGTCGGCTGAACAACGTCGTCTTCATGGGGATGGGGGAGCCGCTCGCCAACTACCGCGCGGTGATGCGGGCGGTGAAGGCGATCACGAACCCGGCGCCCGACGGGTTCGGGATCTCCGCTCGGGGCGTGACCGTTTCGACGGTCGGATTGGTTCCTCGCATCGAGCAGTTGGCCACCGAACAGATCCCGGTCACGTTGGCGGTCTCCTTGCACGCTCCCGACGACGAACTGAGGGATTCGCTCGTACCGATCAATACCCGGTACAAGGTCGACGAGGTCGTCGATGCCGCCTGGGGGTATGCACGTACGACGAAACGTCGCGTCTCGATCGAGTACGCCCTGATCAAAGACGTCAACGACCAGGCTTGGCGTGCCGATCGCCTCGCGAAGGTGCTCCAGGCCCGTGGTGACTGGGGTTGGGTGCATGTCAACCTGATCCCGCTCAACCCGACTCCCGGCTCGAAATGGACCGCTTCTCGCCCCGAGGACGAGGCGGAGTTCGTCCGGCGTCTCGAATCCCACGGCGTACCCGTCACCGTGCGCGACACCCGCGGCCGCGAGATCGACGGCGCCTGCGGTCAGCTCGCTGCGGCAGAGGGCTGAGCGTCACACGTCAGGCCCGCGTTCGGGCGAACGAGAACCCCCAAACGATAGGGGTGCGACGTACGAGGTCAAGGAGAGGCTGGAATTCTCGATTCTGGCGCGACCAACCAGCGTCAGTCCGCTGGGACAGAATGGGTGACAAGCTCCCGCGCGGTCAGAAGGTGAGGAGGTGATCCGCATGGTCAAGCGATTCGAACTCCATCTGGGGGGTATGAACGCACCCGAAGGTTTGATCGATGCCGACCGACTCATCGACATCGTGAAGGCCCTCCAGGCGGTGGCGATTGGTCTCGGTCGAATTGCGACCGAGTCTCAGGCTCGCGGACGGCCATCGAGGAATCTCGACCGTGTTGCCGGCCTTCGCATCGGTCTGGAGAAGGGCAGCACCACGATCATCGCCGAGCGAGACCTCGCGCAAACCGCCCTGGACGTCGACCTGCCCGACGAAGAAGAAGTCGACCTGAGGTTCGCTGAACTGATCGAAGGCATTGGAGCGGACATTCGTCCGGCTTGGGTCACAGACTCAGTGGCGCGAAAAGCCGGTGATCTGGTGGGTGCTCTGCAGCGTGCGGCTCCCAGAGTCGAGTTCAAAGTCGGCGGTGTCAGCACCTCAAGGTTCCAGACGCGAGCCATCCACCGGGAGACGTGGGGCTCAGCTCACCCGCCCGTGCGGGGCGGCACGATCGCCTTCACGGGTCGACTGTTCGCCGTCAATCTCAACACTCACCGTTTGCAGGTTCAAGACGATGCGGGATACCAAATCGGGTTGCCGAATGTGCTGAACGACACCGAGGTCGGCAAGCTCGTCGGCTTGTACGTGACCGTCAGTGGCGCACCCGAGGTTGACGTCTCGGGCAAACTCACGCGCATTGCCAATGCGTCTGTCTCGTTGGCGGCGGATCCCCTCGACGGCAAACAGATCCGGCCGGGGACTCCGCTCGAGGAGATTCTCAACGGTGCTCCGGGTCCTACCCCGGGCGGGCTCGCCGGCCTCACGGATGCGGAGATCGATGCCTTCGCGAAGGCACTGGGGTAGCGGATGTCGGCCGCCCGCATTGTCCTGTTGGATACCAACGCCTTTAGCGCGCTCTTCGTCACTCCCGAGCACAAGGCCCGCAAGCAGGGTCACCCGACCGAAAGGTGGCGTGAGGCAATACTCGGTCACCGGGTCGTCATCGCGTTCCAAACGCGTGCCGAAGTCCTCGTCGGTGCGGGGATCGCTATGTGGGGCGCGCCACGCACGAAGGCACTGGTCGAGCTACTCGACTCCACACCCACCGTGCCACTCGATCAGGATGTGCTTGAGGCCTACGTTGAACTCAGCGTCGAGTCTCGCCGCCAAGGCAAAGGGATATCCCAAAGCCAGCACACTGCCGACCGTTGGATTGCCGCATGTGCCATCGCCAAGAACGTGCCTCTCCTCACGAACGACCGCATCTTCATCGACGCTCCGGGGCTTACCTTGGTGCGCGTTGATCAATGAAGCCTCGAGGTGTTGCCCGACGGCGCCTGCGGTCAGCTCGCCGCGGCAGAGGGCTGAATAGCCCGGAGTCGCCCGGTGGGCGAACGCCCCGACGATCTACCAGCGCATGTTCGAGAATGTGTCTATGACGACGACCAGCTCACTCACGGCCGCCATCAATCTCCGGCTCGCGATGACCGGCCTGCCCGTGCCCGACATGAATCCCGATACGTCGAAGCTGATCGACCCGATCATTGCCAGGCAACGGGAGTTGGCCCGCCGCTTGTCGGAGCGGCTGTGCCCTGCCGACGCCCGGATCCAGAAGTTCCTCGACGACTACACCGCCGACGTCGACACCCACCCTCAGTTGCCCAGGCGTCAGTTGGTGCTCGACCAAGCTGGGCTCGCCCGCGAATTGTCACTGCCGGCTCACTCCGACTCGTTCAGCTCGCCACTGCTGGCCAGCTACCGGCTCGCGAACGGCGTGCTCCACAACCCGGCGAACGATCGCCGGACGACTGCGGGCGTGTTCCACATCGCCGAAGGGGGAAGCCCGATCCCCGACGACAAGCTGGCCGTGCCGAAGGTGACATTCGCCCGCTTGCTCGCCAAGGCTCTCGAAGCCCCCGCAGAGTCGATGGTGCTGCCGTACACCTCGGGGAGTGACGAGCCGGCCCGCTGTTTCGTCAGCCTGCTGTTGAGACCCTTAGTCGTGCCTGCCGTACCCGGCTACTGTCGCGAAAAGCGCATGGAGACACGGTTTATCGTGCCCGGTGGCCTCGTCGCGAACCTCGACTTCGTCGAGTCGATCTTCGGAAACGCAGGTGACCCGTACCTCCCGGAGAACGACCCGGCCCTGGACCAGGACGGCTTCACGGGCACCACCGGGTGCGTGATCCTGGCTCCGCATCTGACCAGCTGCACCAAAGCGGAACTGGGGTTGCCGTACGTCGACGACGCCACCGACAGGCAGCGCCGCGACGGCATGTGCTGGAGCGACCCCGACGAGCGTTACAACGGCGGCAACGCGTTCAAGGCGTGCGCCCGCGACGAGCGCGGCGTGATCGTCACCGTGATCGCCGACAACTACTTCGGGTACTGCAAGAAGGAAGTCAAGACGCAGATCTCCTACTCCGCCAACCTCGTGGGAGGCGTGGAGGAGGAGCACGCCGGCGGCGCGATCGTGTTCGCCTCGTTCAACAACGGTCAGGAGTTCACGGACAAGTCCGACCGAGCAGGCGCCTACTCGCTCGACGACGTGCTGGCGCGCGATCCGGGACGGTTCGCCGTACAGGCGGAAGGTCACGCACTCGACGTGACCGAGCCGAGGATCGTCCTGGTGCCGAGTCACGCCACGTACAGCCTCCGGAACCAGACCGTCAGTTGGCCGACCAGCACCGGGGCCAGCACGATTCCCATGCGGGCCGACACCACCTACATCGGCCCCAACGGGTTCCGGGTGCACATGACCAGGTTCGCGACCGACGGCAACCAGTGGAGTCTGATCGGCACCCGCCCGACCCCCACCACTTGCCACAAGCCCAGTACTGTCTCCGGCGGTGGCAAGTCGGAAATCTCAAAAGCCATCTCCGACGCCATCATCTTCGGCAATGCGTACGTCGCCGATTTCGACGCCGACATGGAGGCGGTCGCCGAGATCATGAACACCGATCTCACCGACCGGTTCCGAGACCCAGCCCGTCGAGGTCTCGACCATCGCCCGATCCTCTCCGACGACCGGAGCGTCGGCAGCGTCATCAAACTGCTGACGCCGTCGCGGCAGGAGTTCAGCGACGAATACAACGACTGGCTCGACACGGTTCCGCAGCACGTCAAGGAACTCGTCTTCGTCGTCAAGCGGTTCTACCGGCCGGAGTGGCGCGACGACTGGCGCAGCCATTTCACCGTAGGAATTATCAACGGACGCAAGGGAAATGCGCTTCGCCTGGACGGAGAGAAGATCGCGGTCAACACGCTGCGGGTCGGGTTCGAGGCCGACGGCTCCTGGCGGATCTTCGGGCTGCGGCACGACTTCAATCCGGCGATCAAGGTGCAGACCGAAGACGACATCACGGCCTCGATCGTGACGCCGCCCGGCGCGGCGGGCACCTGGCCCACCGTGTCGCGCAAGTTCGTCTCCAACTGCGAGCAGTTGCTGTTCCAGCGGCCCGACGACGCGATCCATCGGGGGTACGACACGCAGGCCGAGGCCGACATCGCCAAGCCCGGCACGTTCCTGTCGAACTTCGCGCCGTTGGATGCGGAGGATGCGATCGCCATCTGTGACGACGCCATCGGGTTCTATGCCTTCACCGAACCGATGCGTTCGCTGGTCAAGCGCGTGGCCGCCGCAGAGTCCGACGAGACCTTCTTCGTCTCGTCGGCCCATCCTCGGCTGGTCGACGGAAAGCCGAGCAAGAACCCGCGCTACCTCCAGATGCGGCCCGACCTGGCCAACCCGTTGGCGACCAAGATCGCTGACGTGTGTCTGCATCTGGCCTGGCGGGTGCCGATGGCCCAGCCGGTCGCCGTACCCGTCGACGTGGTCGCAGCGGGCCGGCGCAACAATCCGGCCGAGCCGGGCGTGCAGCCGCTGTGCGCGTACAACCCACTCCACTACATGGAGTTGCCGGAACTGTTCATGGAGTTCATCAGTTCCATGACCGGCAAGTCGCCGTCGACGACCGGGGCCGGCTCCGAAGGCGCCATGACGAAGGGTCCGTTCAACGCGATGCCTGCGGTGTACGACCTCAACGCGGCTTTGTTGTCGTACGCCCTGACCGGGTACGACGGCTGGGTTTCCAGCGCGGGCTACGTCGGCCCGTCGGTGCGCGTCGACCACGACGTGAGCTTGCTGATCCCCGAGGTGTTCTGCCGGATGACCCCAGACGAGCGCTCGGCGAAACGCCTGGTGGCCGGGGGATTCCTCGAGGCCGTGCCCGACTTCACCGTCGGCGACCGCACGGTCAAGGCGAGCCGGCTCGGCTACCGGATGACCAGGCGCTTCGCCCGCTGGTACTTCGGCCGCATCTTCATGCATCCCCACGTCGTCTTCACCGACGAGATGCTGATGCCCGAGCTGCAGGACGCAGAGGCTTACTGCGACTCGGTCGACACCATCGTGGCCACCCACGAACGGGTGGCGAGGGCGTACCTGGAGGACGGCACGATCGCCGACGCCTGCCCACCGCTGCGGGCCCTGCTCGAGATCATGGCGTACGGCACGACCACCGAGGGGTACGACCTGGCCACCCCGGAGTTCAGGGCCATGTTCGATCGCGACGCCATTCTGGCCAGCGAGTGGTACGCCGCGCGTCTGGACTCCAAGCAGGCAGCCGACGTGCATCTGGTCGAACGAGGGATCTCCGCGCTCCGCACCTTCCTGAGCCGCGAGACGAACGCCGAGGCCAGCGAACGACTGGGGTTGCCCGATCGTCTCGCCACCGCGATCGCGGAACGCGATTACCGGGCGACGGGGGAGTACCGGGCCGAACTCGTCGGCACCATCGGACGGCAGCCGTTGCCGGTCGACGTGCACGGCGACCTGGGCTGAGCCGAGGGGTCGCCGCAGAGCCGAGCCGTACCCGCTCAGCGTTCAGCCCAGCACCTCCATGACCTCGTCGACGCTGTCGACCAGGTGGATCTTCGGTTCCATCACGCGGCCCTCGGCCAGTGACCGGAGCAACGGCCAGGCGGGCCGGGTCTCGGTCCAGTACCGGCGGCCCACCAACACGAGCGGTGCGATTCGCTCGGTCTCGGTGGCGTAGAAGCTCTCGGTGGT
>JBDHZQ010000052.1:0-16963 GCA_039811945.1 Propionibacteriaceae bacterium | reverse complement strand
CGCGCTATCGCCATTCCGGAGATCGGTTTCTCGGTGCCCGTCTCGTTGACGAGTGTGGCACCCCAGGGCTACATCGACCCGCCGGGTTTCGATCGCGTGTATCGGGTGTCAGATCGAGGGGTTCAGCCGGGAGTCAACGCCGACGACACCACCTACTTGGCGTGTCACACCCATTCCAAACGGGATGCGTCGTTCGCGCCCTGCAACACGCTCCAGGATCACGTTTCCCCTGGTCAGCGCGTCATCGTCACGACCGACGCGGGGACGGTCACCTACCAGATCACGAGTGTTCGCAAGATCGACAAGGACAAGCTGGCCGACGACCAAGAGGTCTGGGCGTACGACGCCGGGCGCCTGGTCTGGATCACCTGCTTCTACTACACGGGCACGACCAGCCAATACAACTTCGTGATTTTTGCGAACCTGATGCATTAGCGTATCGAAGACAGGTATGTATTCGAGGTTTCGATAGGAACCTCGGCTGGCGCCCAACCGTCGCTCCTTGGTCTATTGCCACGTGTCTCACGGCACTGCTAGCGTGCCGACTGGATCGCCTGATCGGCGGTTCGAATAGCCCATGAAAATGGGATATCAAGGGGATTGGGGAAGGCCTCGCCTTCGTCGACAAGGCCGCCGAAACGCGGTCTGGCGTCGTATTCTGTGATGAGTTGCGTCGCACTGTTTCATGTGTATTTCTTCTCTCCGGTGTGGGGAGAGAGAAGGGAGGGCAACATGCCCGCATTGCTCCGGTTGGTTCGTACCCTCGTGGCGGCCGCCATCACCAGCGTCTTCGGGTTCCTGCTCCTGGGATCAGCGTCTGCCCAGGCGGCGCCGTCACCGTGTGACCAGGTGCAACGACAGGCCGACTGCGGCCCGATGCAGTCAGGGAATCCGTGTGCCCCGCGGACTCTTCAGGGGGAGAACGTCATCGCGCTCGAACAGCTGATCTGCCCCCGGCCGCAACCGTGCGACCGCGTCAGCGAAGTCGACCGGATGAAGCTCCCCGAATGTCGGCCGACGAAGAAGGACGACGACCGTGACAAGGACCGTGACAAGGACAAGCCGAAGCCGACGCCGACGGTCACGAAGACAGTGAAGGTAACGACGGTCGTGACCCGCGGCGTGCCCGCCAAGACCGGCGACAGCGATGTCGACCCGATGGTCATCGCCGGCGTGGTGGCGACCTCCGCTGCCGTGGCTGGGGCGATCGTGATGCGTCGTCGTACCCGCTGATTCCGCGGGACGGGACCCGGGCGCCCCGATCAGGTGCCCGGGTCCTGTTCTGCCACCACCTCGTTCGGAAGTGCTCCTCCGAATCTGCGGTCCCGGTTGGCGTAGGACTCGATGGCTCGCCAGAGGTCTCGTCGGTCGAAGTCGGGCCAGAGTCGATCGAGGAAGACCAACTCGGCATAGGCCGACTGCCAGAGCAGGAAGTTCGAGGTGCGTTGTTCGCCGCTGGACCTGACGAAGAGATCGACATCGGGAATCTCGGGCTCGTCGAGGAACTGCCGGAAGCGTTCCTCGGTGAGCCGGGCCGGGTCAAGTCGGCCTTGCCGGGCGAGTTCGGCCACGCGCCGTACGGCATCGACGATCTCGGCCCTACCGCCGTAGTTCACGCAGAACTGCAGCGTCAGCACACGGTTGTCCTTCGACTGTTCCTCGGCCTCTTCAAGTTCGCGGATGACCGAACCCCAGAGTTTCGGACGGCGCCCCGCCCACCGGATCCGTACCCCCATGGCGTCGAGTTGATCCCGGCGCCGGTGGATCACGTCGCGGTTGAACCCCATCAGCCAGCGCACCTCGTCGGGGGACCGCTTCCAGTTCTCGGTCGAGAACGCGTACGCCGACAGATAGGGGATCCCGATCTCGACAGCACCCTCGATCACGTCGAACAGTGCGTCTTCTCCACGCTCGTGACCCTGCGTTCGCCTCAGACCCCGAGCCTTCGCCCAGCGGCCGTTGCCGTCCATCACGATGGCGACGTGGCGAGGCAGCTTGTCAGGCGAAATGACGGGCGGGCGAGCACCCGACGGATGGGGTACGGGAGGACGCGGCGGCGGCTTCGGCACACCGAGGAGCCTAACTACTTCGACCGCTAAGGATGGGTTTCACGCGTAGGGTGGCCCAATGACGAGGCCGGGACCGGCTGTGCGTGGATTGCTCTCGGCTGCCCTCGGCTTGGGGGTGGGACACCTCGTCGCCGCCATCGTCAACCCCGCACCCAGTCCCGCCCTGGCGGTCGCTTCGGCCGTATCGACCTGGCGCCGGCGCCAGTCAAGGAGACGGTGATCCGAGCCGTCGGGACGTACGACAAACCGTTGCTGGTGCTGGCGGTGGTGGCTGCCGTACTCGGTCTCGGGGCCGTCGCCGGCCGATGGGAGTCCCGCCGAGCCAATCGCGGACTCGCCCTTGCCCTGCTGGTGGGGTTGATCGGCGCTGCGTGCGCAGTCGCCGGCTCCGGGTCGGCCGCGGCGGCGGTCGCGTCAGTCGTGGCCGGAGTGACGTCTGCGGTGGCGTTGGCGCTGTGGACCCGACGGACCACACCGGCTGTAGAGCCGTCCATCGCGGGCCGGCGTGACTTTCTCGTCGCCGCAGCTGTGGCAGCGGGCGCTCTCGTGGCGGGTGGGCTCGGGCAAGCCGTGACGGCCGTACGGCGCACGGTGCGTCAGATCGTGCTTCCCCCCGCGGCTAACCCACGTCCTCCCGTACCCCTGGGTATCGAGAACACCACTCCAGGCCTCAGCCGCCTGGTGACCCCGGTCGCGGACTTCTACCGCGTGGACACCGCTCTCGTGGTGCCGCGGATCGATCCCGACCAGTGGCGTCTGGAGATCGACGGCATGGTCTCGACCCCCCGGAGTTACAGCATCGACGACCTACTCGCTCGGCCCTTGGTCGAGCACGACATCACCTTGTCGTGCGTCTCCAATCCCGTGGGTGGGAAGTACGTCAGCAGCACCCGTTTCATCGGCGTCCTGGTCGCCGATCTCCTGGCCGAAGCGGGCCCGCTGCCCGGCGCAGACCAAGTGATCAGCACCTCGTGGGACGGATTCACCGCCGGAACTCCTGTGGCGGTCCTGACCGACGGCCGACCCGCTCTGATCGCCCTCGGGATGGGCGGTCGACCCCTCGTACCCGAGCACGGCGCACCCGCGCGGCTTGTCACACCGGGCTTGTACGGCTACGTCGGCGCAACCAAGTGGGTCACCAAGCTGACGCTCACGACGTTCGCGGCGACGACGGCGTACTGGGCTCAGCGGGGTTGGGCCGAGCAGGCCCCGGTCAAGCCCACCTCGCGCATCGACACCCCGATCGGGGGTACGTCCGTGAAGGACCAGGTGGTCGTCGCGGGCGTGGCGTGGGCGCCTCACGACGGCGTGGCCCGCGTCGACGTCTCCGTCGACGGCGCTGCGTGGGAGTCGGCCGAACTCGGTCCAGAAGTCGGGCTGGACTACTGGCGCCAGTGGCGGTTCCCGATCGACCTACCAGCCGGCGACCACGAGGTGAAGGCGCGGGTCGTCACCGTGTCGGGCGTCGTGCAGGACCATCGGGTGACCGACGAGTTGCCCGACGGCGCGACCGGGTTGCACACGGTTCGGTTCGTCGTGTCGTGAGTTGGACACTCACTGCGCGTTCGGCGACTCCGACTGTGGGGGGCCGACCCACTCGACCTCGCCCAACCAGGTGAGCGCGGCGGCACCGAGCGTGCCGACGCCGCGGAAGAACGTCGTCCTGGCGTTCGTCGTCACCAGCCGCATCAGGTTCGGGACCCAGGCGAACAGGTGTTCGTGGGCGAAGAGCGAGATCAGGCGGAGCACCTGAGCGAGGCGATCGTCGTCACCCCGGTGGAGAGCGTCCAGGGCTTGCAGGCATCCCGTACCTACGAACTCGAACTCCAGCCCGACATGGTCGTCGGGTTCGCGGTTGAGGCGAGGGGCGGCCAGGCCGAGGGCCGCGTACGACTCGCGCACCTGCAGCGTCTGTTCCTCGAACAGGAGACCCTCTTCCGAGAGATGCACCGACTCGTACGGCACAGCGCTGACCGGACCCGGTCCGACGAAGAGGGCTGCGTAGTCGGCTGTGATGTCGTCGTACGGCTCGCCCCTCGCTGCTGTCATCAGCGCCAGCCCCGACTCGGCGGCGGGCGACGGGAGCGGCCAGGTCGCGAGCAAGGTCGGATCTCTCAGGGCGTCCACCGCTGCTGCCGATGGGGTGGACACCAACAACCGAGACAGGACGGTGTATCCGGCGGCCAATCGATCGAGCTGGTCGGCGAGGTCTCCGTTCACGAGAGTCGATACTAGGGCGGTGACCACTCGGCCTAAGGACTCGGGGATCTCCGACGCGCGCGAGCGGCGCCACGCCGCAGTGCTGCGATGGTTGGCCCAGACGTCCCCGAGCGGCGTCACGATCCTCTGCGCCGAGGAGGCAGCAGCACCGCGGGGAATCTCGATTCGCCTCGACTCGTGCCTCGCTCACGCTCCGCTGGCGTGGCTGGCTGAACTCGCTCAGCGAACGCGGTTGAACCTCCCGTTGACCGGCTGCCAGGACCAGGAACAGACCCGAGCCGCGATCGGCTTTTTCGCCTCCTGGTCGGCGTTTGCGTTCGAACTGTCGCCTCAGGAGAGCCGGTCGGTCGAGGTGCGGTACGACCACCCGCCCCAGGATCGTCGTGGCCTGTTCCGGTCGCCGACGGAACCTCCTGCCGTACCGGCAGGTTCTCACCACGAGCGCCTGCTGGCCGCGTTGCGGAGCCTGTCGATGGTCGCGGATGCGTCGAGCTCTGCGCTGTCCTTGATCGCGGCCGGGTGCACGGCGTGCGGGGTGTGCGTACGGACGTGCCCGACCCAAGCGCTTGATCTCGTCCACGAAGCAGGCCGGTCAACCCTGACGCACCGGCTCGACTCCTGTGACGGGGTGAGTTGGTGCGTGTCGATCTGCCCCGTCCAAGCCCTGAATACGGACGGCGCTCAGCCCTGGTCGGCGGTTCTGGCTGGCGAGACGGTGACGTTGGCGACGCTGGCGACGACCACGTGCCAGCGGTGCGGAGATCGGTTCCCCGAAACCTCGGACATGCTCTGCCCGGCCTGTCGGGATCAGAGGGCACGACCGTTCACCTCATACCTGCCACCGGCGGCGGAAGCGCTCCTGCGACGCCGCCGTGCAGACCAAGGGAAGCGCTGATCAATGCTGTTCCGAGCGAGGACGTGCCGGGCGGGATGAGCCGGGACCACCACATCTCGTGGTCGTACCGGGCGTACGGGTAGAGATGTGGGGGGAGCGGATCGCCCGATCCGGTGCGCCGCAGCCGGGACATGATTGATCAGCGTTTCCCAAGACGTCAACCATGGCAAGAGTCGGCCCGGTGAAGAGGGCGCCTGAGGCCGCTCTTAGGCTCCTGACAGGATTCGACGGAAGGGCCGAGCCATGGGAACCCTCCTCCCGCTGCGAGCAGTGGCAGATCATTCTCTCTCACGCAGGCACTTCGTCGCCTGGACCGGAGCGATCGGCGGCGCTGCCGCGCTCACGGCCTGCGCGAAGTCCGCACCACCTGGTACGCCGGACGGCACGACGCCGGGCACCGAACCCAATCCGGCCGAGAAGATCGTGTGGAGCGCGTGCACGGTCAACTGCGGCAGCAGGTGCCCCCTGCGGTTGGCCGTCGTCGACGGCACGATCGTGCGGGTCGACCCTGACAACACAGGCAACGACGAGTTGGGCACCCAGCAAATCCGAGCGTGCGTGCGTGGCCGCTCCATCCGGCAGCGGATCTACAGCCCCGAGCGACTCAAGAAGCCTCTGAAGAGAGTCGGCAAGCGCGGCGAGGGTCAGTGGGCAGAGATCAGTTGGGACGAGGCGTTCACCCTGATCGCCGACAAGCTCAAGAGCCTCATCGCGACCTACGGCAACGAGTCCATTTATCTCAACTACGGCACCGGGGTGATCGGCGCCACGGTCGCGACCAGCTGGCCGCCTCGGGCCACCGCGGTCGCACGTCTCATGAACTGTGTTGGCGGGTACCTCGACCACTACAACGACTACTCCGCGGCCAATATCGAGACGGCTGTGGACTTCCATTACGGCGGCTGGCAGGGGTCGAACTCCAACGACGACACGGTGAACTCGCGCCTCGTCGTGATGTTCGGCAACAACCCCCACGAGACGAGGATGAGCGGCGGAGGAGAGGTCTTCGTCACCCAGAAGGCGAAGGAACTTTCCGGCCATCGCGTGATCGTGGTCGACCCGCGCTACTCCGACACTGCGATGAACCTGGCCGACGAATGGGTCCCGATCCGGCCCGGCACCGACAATGCCTTCGTCGCCGGGATGGCCCACGTCATGATCACAGAGAAGCTTCACGACGTGGCGTTCCTCACCACGTACTGTTCGGGCTTCGACGATGCCCATCTGCCTGCGGGCGTGCCGGCGGGAATGTCGTACGAGAGCTACATCCTGGGCAAGGGACCCGACGGTGTCGTCAAGAGCCCGGAGTGGGCCGCGAAGATCACCGGAATCCCGGCACCCACCATCCGGCGCCTTGCGCGCGAAATCGCCACGACCAAGCCGACGGCTGTCAACGCCGGTTGGGGCATCCAGCGGCACTCCAACGGCGAGAACCAAGCGCGGGCGCCGATGATGCTCGCGGCCCTGATCGGTCAGATCGGCATTTCCGGTGGCGGCACCGGAGAGCGCGAGTCGTCGGCGGGGCTGGGGATGGCGGCGTTCCCGGTGCTCGAGAACCCGGTGCGTCCGGTGATCTCGGTGTACCGCTGGACCGACGCGATCCTCGAAGGCAAAGGCTGGGGGGTCGACCAGGGGGTCCGGGACCTCAAGAATCTCAACTCCAACGCCAACGTCAAACACGACATCAAGCTCAACTCGAACATCAAGTTCATCTGGAACTACGGGTCGAACGCCCTCGTCAACCAACACGGCGATATCAACCGGACGATCGAGATCCTCTCCGACGACACCAAGTGCGAAATGATCGTCGTGATCGACAATCAGATGACCGTGTCGGCCAGGTACGCCGACGTCGTGCTGCCCGACGTGACCACCGCCGAACAGCTCGACCTGGGAGTCCAGGGCAGCTCGGGCAATCTCGGGTATTCGATCTTCTGCGACAAGGCGATCGAGCCGTTGTTCGACTCCAAGCCCGTCTACGAGCAGTTGGCCGGGATCGCCGACAAACTCGGCGTCAAGGACAAGTTCACCGAGGGCCGGACCCAGGAGGACTGGGTCAAGTACCTCGTCGAAGAGAGCCGCAAGGACGTCACCGACCTCCCCTCGTACGACGACTTCCGCAAGGCGGGCATCTTCAAGAAGAAGCTGTCCAGCGTCATCGGCATGAAGAAGTTCCGTGACGATCCCGTCGCCAACCCCCTCAAGACACCGTCGGGCAAGATCGAGATCTTCTCCACGAACCTCTACGAGATGAGCAAGACCTGGAAGCTGGAACAGGGCAACCGGATCGACCCGCTGCCTGCGTACTGGCAGTCGCGCGAGATGCCCGGCGACCCGCTCCAGCAGAAGTACCCCTTGCAGTGCATCGGTCACCACTACAAGCAGCGCACGCATTCGTCGTACGGCAACAGCCCTTGGCTCAAGGAGGCTCACCCCCAGCACGTGTGGGTGAGCGAGATCGACGCCAGGTCGCGTGGGATCGAGCCCGGCGACATGATCCGCGTGTTCAACGATCGAGGTCAGTTGAAACTGCCCGCGTACGTGACGAAACGGATCATCCCGGGGGTGATCTCCGTACCCCAAGGGGCTTGGTACTCGCCACAGTCCCCGGGCGGCCTCGATGTCGGAGGCTCGGTCAACGTGCTGACGAGTCATTTCCCCACTCCGTACGCGAAGGCCAACGGTCAGCACTCGGCGTTGGTCCAGATCGAGAAGGCATGAGGAGGCGGCGATGACCACGTATCAGCAGGTTGGCTTCTATTTCGACCAGAGCAAGTGCACCGGCTGCAAGGCATGTGTGATCGCGTGCAAGGACAAGCACGACCTGCCGGTCGGTGTCTCGTGGCGGCGGGTGGCCGAATACACGGGCGGAACGTGGCGGACCGATCCGACCGACGGCACGGTGACGAACGACGTCTTCACCTACTACACCTCGATCTCGTGCAATCACTGCCAGGACGCGATCTGTGTGCAGGTGTGCCCGTCGAAGGCGATGCACAAGGATTCCAACGGCATCGTCAGCGTCGATCCAGCGGTGTGTATCGGGTGCAAGTACTGCGCGATGGCGTGTCCGTACGACGCCCCCCAGTTCGACTCGAACAAGGGCGTCATGACCAAGTGCGACTTCTGCCGCGACCGCCTCGCTGCGGGACAGAAACCCGCCTGCGTGGCTGCCTGCCCATCCCGAGCCCTCGACTTCGGCGAGATCGCCGACCTGCGCGCCAAGTACGGCGACGTGGCGGGCATCGAGCCTCTGCCCGCGCAAGACGTGACCAAACCGAACCTGGTCATCAAACCCCACAGACGAGCCCAGCCGAGTGGTTCCGGCACCGGCGAACTCGCGAACCCTGACGAGGTGTGACATGTTGCACGAACTTCCTCTGGTGATCTTCACCATCTGTGCGCAGATGTCGGTGGGATCGTTCGTCGCCCTCGGGTTGATCCAACTGTTCGCCGTACGGGTCCCTCCGGCGACGATGGAGAAGGTCACCCGGCCGGCCTTGTACGCGATCGGCCCATTGCTCGTGCTCGGTTTGGCCGCCTCGACCCTTCACTTGGGCTCGCCGATGCGGGCGATCAACGCGCTGCGGCACTTCGACGGCAGTTGGCTGAGCCGAGAGATCGTCGCCGGAATTGCTTTCGCCGGGCTGGGCGCCGTGTTCGCGGTTCTCGAGTGGTTCAGGTGGGGTAGCTACCGCCTGCGTCAGTTGCTCGCGGCTGTCACGGCGATCGTCGGTGTGGTGCTCGTCTACTGCATCAGCCAGGTGTATTCGTTGCGCACGGTTCCAGCCTGGGCCACGCCCCATACGGTCGTCCGGTTCTATGTGACGACGTTCCTGCTCGGCGGGCTCGCGGTCGGCGCCGTGCTCGTGATCACGGCCTTCTGGCGAGCACGCCGGGCCAGCCCTGACGAAGATTCCGTCACGCTGCTGACCAGCGCCGTCCGGGGCATCGCGCTCGGGTCGATCCTCGCCCTCGGCGTCAAGTTCGTCGGCTTGCCGATGTACCTGTCGTACCTCGCCAACCAGAACTCAGTGGCAGCGCAGGAGTCCTTGCGGATCCTCGGCGAGGTGTACGGCCCGTGGAGTACGGCCCAGACCGTCTTGATCTTCCTCGGTGTGGCGGCTCTGGCGTACCTGCTCTATCGGCTCGCCGGGGGACACGCGGGCAAGCGGCTGCTCCCCGCCGTTGCTCTGGTCGCGTTCGCCCTGGTTCTCACCGGTGAGGTCATCGGCCGGATGCTGTTCTACGCCAGCATGGTGCGCATCGGCATCTAGCGATGGTCGCTCCGGCGACCTCCTGGCCCGCGCCGTTTGTCCGGGTTGGTCATCGTGGAGGTTCAACACCGCCACGAGTGGAGCCGACCATGACGATCTCGCGACGAGGAATTCTGGGCAGCTTGGCAGCGCTCGGCCTGACCTCCGGCGTGGCTGCTTGTTCGACGACGAGCTCGCCAACCGCGGGCGCGACCAGCGCGAGCGTGGGCCGTACCGAAACCCCCGCCAGCACCGGCACTCCCGCACCCACCGGCACTCCCGCACCCCCGAGGAGCAACGCCTGGCCGGGTGGGGACCAACCCGTCGTGGTCGCGACCCGGCTGCAGGTGCCCTGGGACGTCGACTTCCTCCCTGACGGCACGGCGTTGGTGTCCCAACGCGACAATGGCCAGATCGTGGCCCTGCGGCCCGGCCAGCCGCCGCAGACCGTCGGGACCGTGCCCGGCGTCGCGGCCGGTGGCGAAGGCGGATTGCTGGGCATCGCGGTCTCACCGACGTTCGCTACCGATGGGACCGTGTACGCCTACCACACCGCGTCGGCAGACAACCGCGTCGTGCGGCTTCACCTCTCGTCGGCGGGGCTCGAGTCAGCGGGCACGATCCTCACCGGGATCCCGAAATCCAGCATCCACAACGGCGGCCGGATCCACGTCGGCCCCGACGGGATGCTCTACATCGGAACCGGCGACGCCAACGACCGACCCGACAGCCAACGCCAGGATTCCCTGGGCGGCAAGATCCTGCGGATCGGGACGGACGGTCAGATCCCGGCCGACAACCCGTTCCCGAACTCACCGATCTGGACGCTCGGTCACCGGAATGTCCAGGGGTTCGGCTGGGACTCCCGCGGCCGGATGTTCGCCTCGGAATTCGGGCAGAACACCTACGACGAGCTGAATCTGATCGAGAAGGGCCGCAACTACGGGTGGCCTGACGTGGAGGGGCCCGGTGACGGAGGAGGGCGGTACGTGGCACCGCTGACGGTGTGGTCGCCCGCGGAGGCGTCGCCGTCCGGCGTGGCCGTAACGCCCGAGGGCGTCGTGTACGTCGCGGCCTTGCGTGGACAGCGGGTTTGGCGCGTAACGTTGGGCACTGACGGACAGGTCGCCAACCGAGCCTCCCTCTACCAAGGCACGTACGGACGGGTTCGAGCGCTCAGATTCGGTCCCGACGGTCGGCTGTGGCTGGTCACGAGCAACATCTCGCGCGGAAATCCGACCGCCGAGGACGACCGCGTCGTGATCCTGCCCGAGCGGGTCGGGTAGTTGAATAGGCACGATCAGGAAGGATGAGCCCGTGCCGACGTACAGCGACGAAGCGGTCGTCCTCCGTACCCACAACCTGGGTGAGGCCGACCGGATCATCACCGTCTTGTCACGCACGCACGGCAAGGTTCGGGCGGTCGCCAAGGGGGTACGGCGCACCGGGTCCAAGTTCGGAGCTCGGTTGGAGCCGTTCAGCCACGTCGACATTCAGTTCGTCACCGGCCGGACGCTCGACATCGTGACCCAGGTCGTGACCCGCGACGCGTTCGGGCAGCCGCTCGTGGGCGACTACCCCCGCTACACCGCCGGCCAGGCGATGTTGGAGACGGCCGAGCGGCTGGTGGGGGAAGAGCGCGAACCTGCGGTCCAGCACTACCGGCTGCTGGTGGGTGCTCTGCGGGCGCTCGGCGCCGCCGATGGCCGTACCTCGACCGAACTCCTCGATTCCTACCTCCTGCGGGCCCTGGCAGTCGCCGGCTACGCGCCTTCGCTCGCCGTATGCGCACGGTGTGGGGGTACGGAGATGCTCGAATTTTTCAATCCCGCTTCGGGTGGCATGGTCTGCACGAGGTGTCGGCCGCCGGGAAGCACCCGCCCGAGGCCGGGTACGGCCGCCTACCTGGGCGCTCTGCTGGCCGGAGACTGGGGGACCGCCCAGGCCGCGGAGTCCGCCGTACGACGAGAAGCATCCGGACTCGTGGCCGGGTTCTCCTCGTGGCACGTGGAGCGGGGTTTGCGGAGTCTGGCGCATGTCGAGCGCTAGAGCGATCGACCGGATCGTGCGGACGCGGCCGCCCGGGAACCGGACCGTCGAGTTCCTGCTGTCGCTCGGTGCTTTGGGTCTGGGGCTCGCGCTCGTGGTCGGGTTCGTGCTGCTGCGCACGTACGCCCCTGCCGCGGCGGGAGTGGGCGATCCGTACTTCCCGGCGGCGGGCGGATCGGGCTACGACGCGATTTCGTACGGCGTCGAGGTCACCTACGAACCCGTCACGGGTCGGATCGACGGGCACACCTGGGTGACGGTGAAGGCGACTCAGCCGCTCGATGTCGTGCACCTCGACTTGTTGCTGCCCGCCAGCCGGGTGACGGTCGGCGGTGCGGAGGTGTCGTTCACCCAAAACGGTTCAGATCTGGCCATTCAACTTCCAACCCTGGTTGGAATTCCAGGGACGCGAACCGACGAGCTCGTGCACCTCGACGTGTTCTACGGGGGCCGCTTGGCCGACGCGAGGTTCGACGGAGACAGTCCGCTCTACGACCGGGACGGCGAACTTCTGATCTGTGGCGAGCCGGAATCGGCCTCGCTCTGGTTCCCGGTCAACGACCATCCGAGCGACCCGGCGACGTACGACATCCAAGTCAGTGTGCCATCGGGCCTGCAGGCGTTGTCGGTCGGCAAGCTGGTGAGTCACGGTGCCGATCCCGGGCGGCCGGGCCACGATCTGTGGCACTGGTCGACCGACGTGGACGCTCCGAGCTACACGACGATGCTGGCCGTGGGGCACTACGCCGTCGAGCAGACCGAGGTCAGCGTCGGGGGTGTGAGCAAACAAGCTGTCTACGCGGTGTCGTCACGCACGGCCGATCCGGCGGCGGCCTTCGCATGGTTACGCAAGTCGGCCGAGGTGGCGACCGGGCTGGAGCGGTACCTCGGGTCGTACCCCACCACCAGCATCGGCGGGGTCGTACCCGGCATCGAAGTCAGCTGGGGTGGAATGGAGACGCTCGGCCGGCCGGTGTACCACCCGCGGCTGGTCGGCGACGCCGGGGTCATGGCCCACGAACTCGCCCACATGTGGCTGGGCAACAAGGTGACGCTGGCGCGGTGGGCGGACCTGTTCGACAACGAGTCGCTGGCGTCGTACCTGGAGTGGGTCTCGGTCTCCGACGCCGGGGGGCTGGGGCTCCAGGAACGCTTCGACGCGATGTACGACAAGTCCCCGGACTCGTTCTGGCAGCAGAAGTTGTCGGATCCCGGCCGGACCAGGCTGTTCACTCGGGTGTACGACCGAGGGGCGATGGCCGTACATGCGTTGCGGGTACGGATGGGCGACGACGCCTTCCTCGCGCTCCTGCGGGCGTGGACTGCCCAGGCCGGTCCCCGCTCGCTCGCCGACTTCCGACAGCTGGCCGCGACGACGTCGCGGGTGGAGGTACGGCCGCTGCTGTCCGCCTGGCTCGACGGCACGACCCGCGTAACCCGCAGTGAGGAGAACGGCTTCCGGTAGGCGGTCGCCTCTACGCTGCTGTCATGCCCGAGACCCTCATCCACGACCTGCCGTTGGTGACGATCCGTCGAGTGTCGGTGACCGCGATGGACAACAACGTGTACCTGATCACCGCCAAGGACACCGGCGCGCAAGTGCTGATCGACGCGGCCGGGGGGATCAACAAGATCCGGCGGATGCTAGCCGACGCGGAGCGTGACGCCTCGGAGCCGACCCGATTGGCCTTGGTCGTGACTACCCATCGTCACTGGGATCACATTCGGGCGTTGCGAGAGCTGACCGACGAGTACGCCGTACGCACCGCTGCGGGGACCGAAGACGCGGCCGCGATCGAGGCGCAAACGGGGGTACGCGCCGACGTGCTCCTCGACGACGGTGACGTGGGGGAGTTCGACGGCTTCGATCTCACCGCCATCGGGCTCCGCGGGCATACGCCGGGATCCATCGCCCTGGCGTACGTGCCGCCCACCGGCCCTGCCCACATCTTCAGCGGCGACTCACTTTTCCCGGGCGGTGTCGGCAACACAGACCGTGATCCGGCGAGGTTCGAGTCGTTGATCGACGACGTGTCCACGCGCCTGTTCGACCGGTACGCCGACGACACGGTCGTGCACCCAGGGCACGGGAAGCCCACGACGCTGGGTGAGGAGCGTCGGCAGCTGGCCGAGTGGCGCGCCCGAGGTTGGTGACCTTCCGCTCATGCCGATGAGCAGGAGACCGGCGGGCGGGGGCATCCTTCGGCGTGGGTCTTCCTGTCCGCCACGGTGACGATCGCGCGTGGGTCGTAGCCAAGCGGTCAGCACGACGCGAGTGGCTGGCGAAGCCAGCGCCGGTCTTGGGTCCATCGGGCTCAGGAGTTCATCTGGGGCACCTTGGCTTTACGTACGGGATAACGTACGCTTGGATCAATTGAGGAGGTCAACGACATGACTGCAGTAACCGCGACGTCTGCCCGAGCGAACCTCTACCGGCTGATCGCCCAGGTCAACCAGGAGGCCGAACCGCTGACCATCACCAGCCAGCGAGGAAATGCCGTGCTCATCGGTGAGGACGACTGGCGGGCCATCCAGGAGACCCTCTTCCTTGAGTCCGTCCCAGGGCTGTCCGACTCAATCCGCGCCGCTCGCGCTGAGGGCCCGCAGGCAGGCTCGACCGAGCTCGACTGGTGACCCGCCCGCGTTGGACCATCGTCTACTCGCGACAGGCCCAGAAGGACGCGAAGAAGCTGGCGTCATCTGGACTGAAGAAGAAGGCCAAAGAACTCCTCGACCTCTTGGGTGAAGACCCCTTCGCCACACCCCCGCGATACGAGAAGCTCGTGGGAGAACTGGCTGGTTGCTACTCACGGCGAATCAACATCCAGCACCGCCTCGTCTACGAGGTCCTCCCCGAGGAGAAGATCGTTCACGTGCTCCGAATGTGGACGCACTACGAATAAGGCCACGAACATCATGTCCTACTCAATGGCAGCAGGTCGATCTGTATGGCGTCCGGCGATCTGTCGGACTCTTCGACGTCCCCTGCCACAGTGATAACGACCTCGTTGAGGCCGTGGTGAGCCGAAAGCGTTACCTCGTCGTCGGATCGACGAAGTTGTTGACCGCTACCAGTCACTCGGGGTTCACGGGCGGTGTCGGTAACACAGACCGTGATCCGGCGAGGTTCGAGTCGTTGATCGACGACGTGTCCACGCGCCTGTTCGACAGGTACGCCGACGACACAGTCGTGCACCCGGGGCACGGGAAGCCCACGACGCTGGGGGCTGAGCGCCCGCACCTGGCCGAGTGGCGCGCCCGGGGCTGGTGAGCCCCTTTGGCTGGCAATGACCGTTCAGACTGCCTCTCAGCGCGCGGAACCAGACCTGCCGCTGAGCGCAGCTATCCGTAGTGATATCTGCAGGCGGCAATGCGCACGTGGTCACCGTCGATCTTGTACACCAGCCGATGCTCGTCGGTGACGCGTCGTGACCAGTAGCCGGCGAAGTCGTGCTTGAGCGCCTCCGGCTTGCCGATCCCCTCGTTGCCATTGCGGGTGATGTCGTTCAGCAGAAGGTTGATGCGCTTGAGCACCTGACGGTCTTGGCGTTGCCACCAGAGGTAGTCGTCCCAAACGTTCTCATCCCAGACCAGCAGCACCTCAGTCGGTCTCCATCAGGTCGTGCGGGTGGCCGCCTCCAGCTTCGAGTCGCTCCATGGCGTCAAGCAAACGCCTCGCGTTGGCCGGGGACCTCATGAGGTAGGCAGTCTCCCGGAGCGACTCGTAGTCGGCCAGGGAGACGATGACGACGGGTTCGTGTCCGGCCCGGGTGATGACGACCTCTTCCCGGTCGTTCGTGACGCTGTCCAATACGTCGGCGTAACGTGCTCGAGACTCCGTGTAGCTCATGGTCTTCACTGCAATCCTCCTGTACAGAAAATTGTACGTCTCTACCATCGATAGAGCAACAACCTCGGGCCCACCGTGCTCGCTCGCCCTGCCGGATGGTCGAGTTCGCGAAGACCGCGCGGCCCTGACGTACTCTCAAACCAGAACCGAGGTGGCGGCGATGTTCCTACTCAATCTGGCGCGGGCGGCCTGGCGGTACGTGCTGCGCGTGTACGACCTCGTGCACAACGGGCAAGACGATACCGAGGCGCTCTATCCGGACGCGTTCCACCCGACCGGTGCCGAGGCGGCCCTGCAGGGGTCGGTCACGACCTTCATCATCAACTCGGCCCGTGGGGCGTGACGTCGACGGGAGGCGTCGCCGGGCTGGGCTTAGGAAACGCTGATCAATCATGTCCCGGCTGCGGCGCACCGGATCGGGCGATCCGCTCCCCCCACATCTGTGACCCGTACGCCCGGTACGACCACGAGATGTGGTGGTCCCGGCTCATCGGAGCCCGGCACGTCCTCGCTCGGGACAGCATTGATCAGCGTTTCCCTAACGGTCGAGGACGGCCGGAGCGTGCCAACGCCCGGACCGGGCCCGGAGGGCCAACGCGATCCCTCCCGCAGCGACGTACCCGGCAGCCGCGACGGCCCACAGCACGGGACCCTCTGTCGAGAGGCCGACCAACTGAGCGACGAGGTTCGCCAGATGGAGACCTGCGTGGACACCGACTGCCGGCCACAGCGATCGGCAGAGCAAGACCAGTGAGCCGGCCGCGAAGCCGAAGGCCGCAGCGTGTGCGACGTACACCACACGTTCGCCCATGTTCTGCTGTCCGCCGCTGGAGACGATGTGCATCGCTCCGAACACCACGGCAGACACTCCCAGACCGAGCATGGGGCGCTGCCGAAGGGTTTGCATCAGATACCCACGGAACAGCAGTTCCTCGGGAAAGCCCTGCATCACGATCGCCATGGCGACGGCCATGACGATCGTCACCCAGACAGGCTTGGACGACGGCTCCAGGGGACGTGCGTACCCCTGGAACATCGCTGCCGCCGCGAGAACGACCACCGCGCTGACGCCGAGTCCCACGCCCGACAAGGCCGCCGAACTCCGGGTCCAGAGCACTCCGGCGTCGCGCAGGGTGCGCCGATCCACACGTCTCATGAGCTGGCCCACCAGGACGAGTGCGACCACGGTCGGCATCGCATACGTGAGCACCACCACGGGAACACTCACGGCGAGGTTCGCGCCGTCGTTGAGGTACGGGCCCGTCCCCGGGATCAGCATGAGAAGCACCTGCGGAAGCAGCGGCGAGAACGCGGACACGACCATGAGAACCGGAACTACGGCGACCCGCAGCCACGTCGGCCAGGTCGGTCTGGTTGTTTCGTCCGTCGGGAGGGTCGGGGCCGTGCTCACGCCTGGGGGTGTCATGGCGCCGAGCCTATTCGTGCGGTGGGACCACGCCATCCCACGAGCGTCACGATCACACGGACTAGACCCATGACCTTGGTCATGATCGGCCGCACCCTCGGTTGGGTTCCGCCGGGCGACACTACGCTCAGGCCGTGTTGCACATCTCGAGAACGACCAGGGTCCTGCTCGATGTCGTGTTCGCAGGCGCCCTCGTCA
>JBDHZQ010000051.1:0-17578 GCA_039811945.1 Propionibacteriaceae bacterium | reverse complement strand
CTCCACCGGCCCCTGGTCGCCGACGTGGGTGATCACGACCTGCTCATCGGCGCCGCGGCCGTGGACCCGGACCCACACGGTGGCGCCCATCAACGCGTGCGGCACCGAGTACTGCCCCGATTCGAACGCCACCATCGGCGTGTTCGTCGGCACCTGCCGGGTGAGGCCGAACGCGACCGTGAACGGCGACGCGGCGACCGGGTGCAGCCGGAGGCGTTCCTCGGCGAGCATGTCGACCGGTGCCCGTCGGGTCACCCGGTGCGGACGACCGTTGACCAGCTCACAGAACGCCTCACACGCCTCCTGCAGGTCAGCAAACGACGCGTACGCCTCCCGCAGGTTCACCTCGGTGGGCACCAGGTCAGCCTTCGCCAACTTCACGCTGGCTTCGGTACCGCCCTTGCTCGCCGGGTCCGCCGGCACACACGTGTGCACCGTGACGGCGTAATGCCGGGCGAACTCCACCAACTGCGGGTTGCGGACCGGGATCCCGGCGATGTGTTCGCTGGTGACGGTCTTCTCGTTGTCGGTCAACACATAGGTGGGCACGCCCCCCAGCCGGCGGAACGTGACGTCGAGGGCGGCGAACACGCTCGGCAACGTCTTGTCGCGCAGCGGCAGCACCACCCGGAACCGTGACCACGCCACCCAAGCGACGAACAGCACCGTCTTCACGCCGTCGACCAGTGGGCCGTCGCCGTAGTCGTACTGCAGCCACATGCCCGGCTCGGTGATCCACGGCCGGTGCACCCGACGGTGCCCCACCCGCCAGGCGGCCTTCGCCTGGGCGACCGCGCGGCGGGTGGTGCGTTCCGAACCGGTATAGCCCAGCCACACCAGCTTCGCGTGGACCATGTCGGCGCGGACCTTGCCCTTCGAACGGTCGACCCACTCCTCGATCTTCGCCAGGTAGGGGTCGATCACCTGGGACCGGCGTTCCGACCCAGGGTGTGGTGTGTCGGCGGCGGCACGCGCGTCCACGTACCGCTTGACCGTGTGGTGGGAGCAGCCCGCGAGCTCGGCGGCGTCGCGGTACGACCCGGTCAGGTCGTAAGCATCCAAGATTTCCATGATTTCCTCGGCAGACTTCAAGGTGTCCCTTCCTCGAGTGGATCGGCGCATCAGCACCGCCATCGCTACTCGAGGAAGGGGCCTCGACCGCGGACGCGGTCAGGCAACAGATGGTCGTGTCGGGCAGATCCCATGGCCGCCACCGGGCAGTTCTCATGACCGCCAGCGGGCACCTACATGACCGTCACTGGGCAGTTTCTCGTGGCCGCCGACATGGCTCATCGACCACAACGGGGAACCGCTTCCTCATGACATCGCGAGTGAGGTCCTTTCGATCACGGGGGACAGAGCGATGGTCGGTGGTGGGCGGGGTGCTCCCACGCGGGAAAGACGTGCTGAGGGATATTGTCTGGCCGTGCGTTACATGTAACAATTGCGGCATGACGGTTCAGCAGCGTGTGAGTGAGCATCGTCGGCGCCTGCGGGCCCGCGGGTACCGGCCGGTGCAACTGTGGGTTCCGGACGTCCGCACGAGCGAGTTCGCGGACGAGGCCAGGCGGCAGGCTCAGCTGGTCGCCAGTGGGGGGCGCGCCTCAGACGACCAGGATTTCGTCGAAGCCATTTCGATTGACTGGGATGAGGAGTGAGGCGAGGGGAACTCTGGACGGTCGCGGGCGGCGTCTACGCAACGAAGCTCCGACCAGCGCTGATCCTTCAGGATGATCTGTTCGACCTCACCGACTCTGTGACCGTTGCGCCTCTTACGTCGACCCTGACTGACGCACCCTTGCTCAGACATCGTGTCGAGGCCACGGACTTGAGCGGACTACGACACGACAGCGACGTCATGGTCGACAAGATCACGACCGTGCGTCGCAGCAATCTCCACCAGCGGGTCGGACGGCTCACCAGCCAGCAGATGGCCGACGTCGAGCGTGTGGTCGTCGTCTTCCTCGGCTTGGCGAGGTAGCGCTCGGGGTGCGCGCCTCAGGGTGAGCGTAGGAAACGGGTGAAGTTGGGCACTTCGACAGGCGACTGAACGCGTACGGCCAGGAGGGAAGTCCGTGCGAGCGGTGCGGGTCGCCCATCCGGCGCGAGCACTTCATGAACCGGTCGAGCTTCTTCTGCCCCCGCTGTCAGCCGGCGCCTCGGCGGCCACGCACCTGACCAGCGATTCTCATGGCCCACATCGACATGCTCCAGTGGTCGTGTGAACCCGGGGACCTCGGCGCTCACGCGCTTGATTCCCGGATGTTCACTGGACGTGCGTAACATGACGGGTGGCGCCCTCTTCCGGGTGATGCCCTCAGCACTCCGTGACTGGATCGTGGGTTGGATAGCCCAGGGAGGTTGCAGCGGCGAGCATGGCGGCGTCGTGACTGACGACGGTGGCGTCGATGCCACTCGCGATCACTGATCCAAGGTGGATCGCGTCGAGAGTCTTGATGTGGGTTTCAATGGCTTCGGCTGCCGCCATAACCCCGTCCGTGATCGGCACAAGGGACAGCACGTCCAGGATCTCGTCGCGGCGACCGACCGGAAGGCCTTCACGGCGAAGCACCCGGGTGAGTTCGGTGCGCAGGATGCGCGAAGACACGACCAGGTGCTGGTCATCGGCGGTGATCCGGTCTATCCATGACGCGGCCGATGGGGAATGGCCGAGCAGGGCTCGCAGGGCGACAGAGGTATCCAGGTAATACGCCGTCATCGGTCGCGCTCATCGGCGAGGAGCGCGTCGATAGAGGTGGCGGTCCGCAACTCGTGGCGGGGGAGCGAAGCGAGCCGCGAGCCGCCTCGACGCTTGGGGGGCAGGAGCTGAGCCGAGAGGTCGCGGGGCACGATTCGTGCGATCTCGTGGTTGTGGCGGGTCACCATGTAGATCTCTCCAGCCTCGACCTCGGCCAGCATGGCTGTGGGGTTCTGTCGCAGCTGGGCAACCGTGATGGTCTTCATGACGTCAGCCTAGCCGACTATCTACCAATATCTACTTCTGCCTTTGCCGCGATCAGGGTTGAACGTAGGAAACGGTGAAGTTGGGCTGCTCTCGACAGGCGGCTGAGGGCCTACGGGCAGGACCGTCGGCCGTGCGAGCGGTGTGGGCTGGCAGTCTCGGCCAGGCGCGCCAGTGCTGTCATAGTGCGTCCGTCCACACGACAGACCACTAGGCTGGCCCAACTGTGACCGAAAATCCTGCCTCCGGACGCCTCTCACGCACCGTTCGCCAATTCGTCAAGTTCGGACTGGTCGGCGGTCTCGGCGTACTGGTGAACCAGGTCGTGCTCGTACTGGCCAACATCGTGGGCCGGGATCTCCTGGGGCTCTCCGACTATCGGTTACCCCTGTTTCCCATTCCTGGTACGGCTTTCAACGTCCGGCTCTACATGCTGTACGCCTTCCTCGCTTTCCTCGTCGCCAACCTCACGAACTTCGTGATCAACCGGCACTGGACGTTCAAGGGAGCGAAGGCGCCGTTCCTGAAGGAGTACTGGCCGTTCCTGTTGGTCGGGGTGGGCGCCGAAGTGGTCGGACAAGTGCTGCTCATCTCGATGCTGAACCCGACGTCTCCCTTCCACCTCTCGGACCGGATCTTCGACGACTCCACGGGTCTGCGCACCAAGCTCTACTGGGCCAACCTGATCAAGATCGTGCTGGTCACCCCCGTGAACTTCGTGCTCAACAAGCTGTGGACGTTCCGAGCCGTACGGAACAAGCACGCGGCTACGGCCGGTGACGCCGCGGAGTAGCCGTGTATCTCAAATCCCTCACCCTGCGAGGGTTCAAGTCGTTCGCATCGTCGACGACCCTCCACTTCGAGCCCGGGATCACAGCAGTCGTCGGCCCGAACGGCTCGGGCAAGTCCAACGTCGTCGACGCACTCGCCTGGGTGATGGGCGAGCAGGGCGTCAAGTCGTTGCGTGGCGGGAAGATGGAAGACGTCATCTTCGCCGGTACGGCGGCACGTGCACCTCTCGGCCGGGCCGAGGTGCAACTCACGATCGACAACGCCGACGGCGCCCTGCCGATCGAGTACGCCGAGGTGACGATTTCTCGCACCATGTTCCGCAACGGTGGCAGCGAATACGCGATCAACGGGCACCATTCCCGGCTGCTCGACGTGCAGGAGTTGCTCAGCGACTCGGGCATCGGTCACGAGATGCACGTCATCGTGGGACAGGGACAACTCGACGCGATCCTGTCGGCGACCCCCGAGATCAGGCGCGGTTTCGTCGAGGAAGCCGCGGGTGTGCTCAAGCACCGCAAGCGCAAGGAGAAGGCGCTCCGCAAGCTCGATGCGACCGAGGTCAACCTGAACCGGCTCGGTGACCTCGTCACCGAACTCCGTCGACAACTGAAACCCCTGGCCCGACAAGCCGAGGTGGCCCGCAAGGCCGGGGTGATCCAGGCGGAGCTGCTCGACGCCAAGGCCAGGCTGCTGGCCGACGACCTCGTGCAGGCGACCGATGCACTGGCGGCCGAGCTGGCCGACGAGGAAGCCGTACGCGCAGAACGGAAACGCGTCGAGGCCGAGCTGGCCGACGCCCGCGAAGCCGAGGAACAAGCCGAGACCGACCTGGCCGCCGTCGCGCCGAGACTGTCGTCGGCGCAGGAAACCTGGTACGCGTTGGCCGGCCTGCGCGAACGCATCAGCTCGACTCTGTCGATCGCAGCGGAGCGCATGCGGCATGCCGAGGAACTCCCGATCGACGGCCGCCCGGGTCCGGACCCCGACGCTCTGGAGGCCGAGGCCGAGGTCGAGTCCACAGCCGAGCAGGAGATGCGCCGGCAAGCCACCGTACGAGGCGAAGCGCTCGCCGCGGCGACCTCCGCCCGAGAGGCGGCCGAAAGGGCATCCGCCGACGCCGAGGCAAGATTCACAGCATTGCTCCGTGCCGCCGCCGACCGTCGAGAGGGGCTCGCGCGCCTGAAAGGTCAGGTCCAGGCCCTGCGGAGCCGTACCGACAACGCGGGCGAGCAACTCGAACGCTTAGAGGGAGCCCGTGCCGCTGCCGAAGCCCGAGCCGTCGAGGCGACCCGGGCATTCAAGGCGCTCGAGGCGACCGTCGCCGGCGCCGACGAGGGGGAAGCGGGGCTGGATGCCGAGTACGAGGCCGCGGACGCCCAACTGACGTCGACCCAACGCGTCGTGGCCGACCTGGCCGACGAGGAACGCGCCGCGTCGCAGCGGCGGGCAGCGCTGGCGGCGCGGGTCGAGGCGCTCTCGGTGGGCCTCGAGGTCGAGGATGGGCCCAGTCACCTCCTGGCCGCGGCCGACCGGGTGCGTGGTTTGCTCGGCTCCGTCGCTGGTCTCATCGAGGTGGAACCTGGTTACGAGGCTGCGGTCTCCGCCGGGCTGGGCTCGGCAGCCGATGCGGTCGCGGTCACCGATCTCGACGCGGCTGTCGAAGCCTTCGCACATCTCAAAGTCGACGATCTCGGTCGTGCCGGGCTCCTGCTGGCCGACAGCGTCGCCGATTCGGCGCCGTGGCCGTCGTTGCCCGACGGTATTCGGTACCTGACCGACGTGGTCACCGGAGACGCGCCCGTACGGGGGAGCCTTCACCGTCTCCTGCACAAGATGGCGGTGGTCGAGGACCTGGCCGAGGCGCGGGTCCTGGTGGATCGCCTCGCCGACGTCACGGCCGTGACCAAAGACGGCGACGTCCTCTCGCGCTGGTTCGCAGCCGGCGGTTCGAGCGCGCGGCCGAGCCTGATCCAGGTCCAGGCCGCCGTCGATGAAGCGTCTGACCAGTTGGCGACGGCTGGTCACGACCTGGAACGGTTGCGGTTCGCGGTCAGCCAGGCTCAGAGCGAGGTCGAGGAGGCTCGGGTACGGCTCGACGTCGCCTTGGCTCGATTGCACGAGTCGGACGCAGCGCAAAGCGCCCTCGCCGAACAACTGGCCCAGTACAACCACACCGCTCGGGCAGCCCGCGGAGAAGCGGAGCGTCTCGCCGCCCAGATCCGGGCCGCCGTCGAGAGCCGGGACAAGGACCTGACGGCGCTAGAACAGCTGTCAGCGCGACTCGACCTGGCGTCGGTGGAGGGCGAGCTCGACGAGCCGGATCCCGAGGAACGAGACGCGACGGCCGCGGCCGAACGAGCCGCCCGATCGGCCGAAATGGAGGCACGGCTGGGCCTGCGCACGCTGGAGGAGCGGGTTCGTGCCCTGTCGGGGCGGGCCGAATCATTGCGGCGTGCCGCTCAGGCTGAGCGCGAGGCGCGGGCGCGTGCGGAGGCCCGCCGGGAGCAACTGAGGCGCGAAGGTGAGGCTGCTCGGGCCGTACACACGGCAGCGTCGTACCTGCTCGACCGGCTCGACGTCTCCCGGACCCACGCCGCAGCGGAACGCGACGCCGCCGAGGGGGCTCGGCTCGGAGCCAACGACGTCCTGGGTACGGCCCGCGCCACAGCGCGCCGGCTGGCCAAGGATCTCGAGGCCCTGGTCGATTCGGCCCACCGGGACGAGCTGGCCCGGTCCCAGCAGCGCATGCGGATCGAATCGTTGAGCGAGCGGGCGCTGGCCGAGGTCGGGATCGAGGCCGAGGCGCTGATGGCCGAGTACGGCCCAGCGGTTCCGGTTCCCGTCCTGACCAGGGACGACGGTAGCCCGCTCGATCCCGACGACGAGCCGGTCGAGCCCCACCCGTACGTGCGAGACGACCAGTTGAAACGACTTCGCGCCGCCGAACGCAACCTCAACGTGCTGGGCAAGGTCAACCCGCTGGCGTTGGAGGAGTTCGACGCCATGCAGGAACGCCACGCCTTCCTGGCGACGCAACTCGACGACCTGAAACGCACCAGGGCCGACCTGTTGGCGATCGTCGACGAGGTGGACGAGCGGGTGAAGGAGGTCTTCGCTGCGGCGTACGCCGACGTGGCCCGCGAGTTCGAAATCGTCTTCGCCCGGTTGTTCCCCGGCGGGGAAGGCCGGCTGTTCCTGACTGAACCGGGATCGTGGTTGACCACCGGCGTCGATGTGGAGGCCCGACCGGCCGGGAAGAAGATCAGGCGGCTGTCGCTCCTGAGCGGCGGCGAGCGGTCGCTGGTGGCCGTCGCCTTCCTGGTCAGCCTGTTCCGGGCCCGACCCAGCCCGTTCTACATCCTCGACGAGGTCGAGGCCGCCCTCGACGACGTAAACCTCGGCCGTCTGCTCGAGATCTACGACGAACTGCGCGAGAACAGCCAGCTCCTGGTCATCACCCATCAGAAGCGAACGATGGAGGTCGCCGACGCTTTGTACGGCGTGACCATGCGCGGCGACGGGGTCTCGACAGTGATCAGTCAGCGGCTCCGCGATTGACCCGGCTGGCGGCCAATTAGGCTGAACCACCGTGGACATGATCTTCTGGTGGATCCTCGGCGGCGTCGTGCTGGCCATCATCGCGGCGAGCGGCATCGTCATCGCCTCGCGCGGCAGGAAACTGCCGCCCGTACCGGAACACCCTGAACTCCAGCCGGCCCCACCCGACGAGCACGAAGAAGCAGGCGCGGTGGCCGTCGACCACCCGGTCTCTCCGGTCGAGGTCGAACCCCGCCCCGTCGACGTTCCCGAACCGCCGCTGTCGCGCATGGCTCGGCTGCGTCGTCGGCTGGCTGCCAGCAACAATGCGCTGGCCCGCGGCCTCGCCGACCTGCTGAGCGTCGACCGGATCGACGCGACGACCTGGGACGACTTCGAGACCACCCTGATCTCGTCGGATCTCGGGATCGGCCCGACCACCGAGCTGACGGACGCCCTGCGCCAGCGCCTCGCGATCGACGGCGTCATGGACCCCGCCGAAGCCCGCAAGGTGCTGCGCGACGAGATGATCACGCTCGCCAATCCGGGCCTCGACCGTACGGTCCGGGCGACGGGTGGCGAAGGCCCCGACGGCGAGGACCTGCCCGGCGTGATCCTCGTAGTCGGTGTGAACGGCACCGGCAAGACCACGACGGTCGGCAAGTTGGCGCGGGTGCTGGTGGCCGAAGGACGCACCGTGCTGTTGGGCGCCGCCGACACCTTCCGGGCTGCCGCCGCCGACCAGTTGCAGACCTGGGGTGAGCGGGTCGGAGTCGAGACCGTGCGGGGTGCGGAAGGCGCGGATCCGGCGTCGGTGGCGTACACGGCAGTCAAGCAAGGCATCGACTCAGGGGTCGACGTGGTGCTCATCGACACGGCCGGCCGTCTGCACACGAAGACGGGGCTCATGGACGAACTCGGCAAGGTGAAGCGCGTCATCGAGAAGCTGGCCCCTGTGACCGAGGTCTTGCTCGTGCTCGACGCGACGACCGGCCAGAACGGCCTCACGCAAGCGCGGATCTTCGAAGAGGTCGTCGACGTGACAGGCATCGTGCTCACGAAGCTCGACGGGTCTGCCAAGGGCGGAATCGTGGTGCAGGTGCAGCGGGAGTTGGGGGTACCGGTGAAACTCATCGGCCTTGGCGAAGGGGTCGACGACCTGGCCCCGTTCGACGCCGCCCAGTTCGTCGACGGACTGCTCGGTGACTGAGGTCGGGATTCGCCCGGCGCTCGAGACCGACGTCGACGCGATCACGGCGATCTACAACGAAGCGGTCGTCAACACCACAGCAAGCTGGGACGACAGTCCCGTCAGCCGGCAGAGCCGCCTGGAGTGGTTGCGCGCGAACACATCCGGCCGCAACGTCACCCTCGTCGCCGAGATCGGCGGCCGGGTGGTCGGGTTTGCAAGTTACGGGGCGTTCCGCACGAAGGCGGGGTACGACGAAACGGTCGAGCACACGGTCTATTTGAGCCCGGAGTCACGCGGGTACGGCCTGGGCTCGCGTCTGCTCGGAGCTTTGATCGAAGCCGCCCGCCTGCGGGGTATCCACGTCATGGTGGGAGCCCTCTCGCACGAGAACGAGGCGTCGTTGCGACTGCACCAGACGCTGGGTTTCGTCGAAGTCGCGCGCATGCCCGAGGTGGGCAAGAAGTTCGGCCGGTGGCTGGATCTGGTGCTGGTGCAGCTGGTGCTCGACGACCGTCGGCGGCCCGGGGATCCGATCCCGACCGACTAGGCTGGGCCGGTCATGCCCAAGAACGCCGCCGGAACCGCCCCGGAACCTCCCACGTAACGCCCCGACGAGAAGGACTGACTCTCGTGTTCGACACCCTGCAAGACCGTCTCACCGCGGCATTCCGCAACCTCCGAGGCAAGGGCAAGCTGTCGGACGCCGACATCGATGCCACCCTGCGCGAAATTCGCGTCGCGCTGCTCGAAGCCGACGTCAACCTGCAGGTCGTCAAGGACTTCGTCGCCGCGATTCGCGAGCGGGCGAAGACCGAGGACCTGAGCCAGGCGCTCAACCCGGCGCAGCAGATCGTCAAGATCGTCAACGACGAGTTGATCACGATCCTGGGCGGTGAGACCCGCGAGATTCGGATGGCCAAGAAACCGCCGACCGTGATCATGTTGGCCGGTCTTCAGGGCTCCGGCAAGACCACCCTGGCCGGCAAGTTGGGTTTGTGGCTCAAGCAGCAGGGCCACACGCCGATGTTGGTGGCCGCCGATCTTCAGCGGCCCAATGCCGTACAGCAGTTGCAGGTCGTGGCGAAGCGGGCCGGAGTCGCGGCGTACGCCCCTCAGCCCGGCAACGGCGTGGGCGATCCGGTGCAGGTGGCCCGCCAGTCGATCGAGATCGCGCAGCGACACCTGCACGACGTCGTCATCGTCGACACCGCAGGCCGGCTCGGCGTCGACGAGGTGCTGATGCAGCAGGCGGCCGACATCAAGGCGGCGGTCAACCCCGACGAAGTGTTGTTCGTGGTCGACGCGATGATCGGTCAGGACGCGGTGAACACCGCGAAGGCGTTCGCTGACGGCGTCGGGTTCGACGGGGTCGTGCTGACCAAGCTCGACGGAGACGCCCGCGGCGGTGCGGCGCTGTCGATCGCCCGGGTCACCGGCAAGCCGATCCTGTTCGCGTCGAACGGCGAGAAGCTCGGCGACTTCGACATGTTCCATCCCGACCGGATGGCCGGCCGGATCCTCGACATGGGCGACATGCTGACCCTGATCGAGCAGGCCGAGAAGGTCTTCGACGCCGAACAGTCACAGAAGGCGGCCGAGAAGCTGCTCGGAGGCACCGGTGAGTTCGGGCTCCAGGACTTCCTGCAGCAAATGCAAGCCGTGCGCAAGATGGGCCCCTTGTCGAAGATCTTCGGGATGCTCCCGGGGATGGGCCAGATGCGGGAGCAACTGGACTCCATCGACGAGCGCGAGGTCGACCGGATCGAGGCCATCATCATGTCGATGACCCCCCAAGAACGCGCCAACGTGTCGATCCTCAACGGGTCTCGACGCGCGCGGATCGCCCGGGGTGCCGGCGTCGAGGTCAGCGCGGTGAACGACCTGGTCAACCGGTTCGTCGAGGCTCGCAAGATGATGCAGTCGATGGCCGGGATGATGGGCGGTGGTCCGGGCGGCGCGATGCCCGGGGCGGCCCGGCCACGCGGGCGGCAGCAGCCGGCCGCCAAGAAGAAGGGCGGCCGCGGGGTGTCCGGCAACCCGGCGAAGCGCAACGCGCCGAAGGAGATCGCAGCCCAACCGACGGGGGGCGACCCGATGGCGGCCTTCGCGGGCGACGGGGCCACCCCGCCCACCGAGGCCGAACTGGCCGAGGCGATGAAGAACTTCAACCTCCCACCGGATATCCAGCAGATGCTCAATCCGAAGAACAAGGGCCCTCGCTGAGCGACACACTGGGCGCATGACCGATCCGGAGGTCCTGCGCGACCTCATCCACACGCACACCCACGACGGGCACACGCACACTCACGTGAGCCCCGCCGTACCCGCAGGACCGGCACCACGACTCCATCTCGCTGGTGTGCTGCTGCCCGAGGGTGAGCCGACCGATGTCTGGATCGTGGACGGGTTGGTCACGTTCGATCCCGTGGCGGACGCGCTCACGGTCGCCACAGGGGTCTGGATCATGCCCGGACTGGTCGATGCCCACGCCCACGTCGGGCTCGGAGCCCGGGGGGCGGTCGACCAGGCGACGACCGAACAGCAGGCTGTGACCGATCGGGACGCCGGGGCACTCCTCATCCGTGATGCAGGGTCGCCGGCCGATACCCGCTGGATCGACGAGCGTGTGGACCTGCCACGGATGATCAGGGCCGGTCGGCACGTGGCGCGGACCCGCCGCTACATCAGGAATTACGCGGACGAGGTGGAGCCTGACGATCTCGTCGCAGCCGTTCAGCGCCAAGCGGAGCGCGGCGACAGATGGGTGAAGCTGGTGGGCGACTGGATCGACCGCGAGGCAGGGGATCTGACGCCGTCGTTCCCGGCTGACGCGGCTCGGGCGGCCATCGCCGCGGCTCATGATGCGGGTGCGCGGGTCACGGCCCACTGTTTCGGGGAGCAGTCGGTCGCCGAGTTGGTCGACGCCGGCATCGACGGGATCGAGCACGGCACGGGTCTCGACGACGCCACGATCGAGGTCATGGCCGAGCGCCAGGTCGCTCTCGTGCCGACCTTGGACAACCTCGACATCTTCCCGGGCATCGCCGACGACGCGGAGGCCAAGTTCCCGAGGTATGCGGCCCACCTGCGTGATCTGTACGCCAGACGGTGGGTGACGTACGGCAAGGCCTACGACGCGGGTGTGCCGATCTACGCCGGCACCGATGCCGGAGGGGTCGGCGCGCACGGCCGGATCGTCGACGAGATCGAGGCTCTGAGCCGGGTCGGTGGCGTCGAATTCGCGCTCGGTGCCGCCTCGTGGCGGGCGAGGGAGTGGCTGGGTCGCTCCTGTCTGGGCGAGGGAGACTCGGCCGACCTTGTGGTTTTCGCCGAAGATCCTCGCGTGCATCTCGGGACAGCTCGCGAGCCGGTCTTGGTGATCCTGCGTGGACGGATCGTGAGCGGGCGTTCGAGCCGGTAGGAGCCTCGCGTTGTTGGCTTTGGACAACAACACATGGTCGGGTCGACCCAAATCGATGCGCTGCGGAGGTGCGACGGCGCACAATGAAGGTGGCGCATCGGTGCGCCGGTCCGGGCGCACGCACCCTGAGGTGCGCTGAGAGGACCAGGATCGTCATGTCCACAGACGAAGCTCCCACCGACGTCACTGTCGCCGAACCAGCTGTCGACGAGGACGAGGAGGGTTTCGTACCTCCTCCCGGTCGTGTCGGCGGCACCCTGGCCTTGGGTGTCTCGACCGCCATCGACAACTCCGAGGGTGGTATCTCGAAGACCTTCTTTCCCCAGATCATGCTGGCCTTCAACGTCGGCGACAGCGGGCTGGGCCTGTTGAACGCATTGGGCATGCTCGCGCGGTCGATCTTCGGGCCGTTCTGGGCCCTCGGCGCCGACCGGTTCGGCCGCAAGCGGGTCCTGTTCGTCGTGACAGGCCTGTGGGGGCTCTGGACGGCAGCAACAGGTTTGGCGACCTCGTGGCCCATGCTGCTGGTTTTGTACGGCATTGCCCTCGTCGGCACGGTGGCTTCGGAACCGATTCTCAACGGGTTGCTGGGGTCGCTCTATCGGCGCTCCGAGCGGGGGCGCGCGTACGGGCTGGTCCGCGCCACCGGCTCCGGCCTGGGGTTCGTGCTGACTCCGCTCGTCGGCCAGTTCGGTGCCAACCCCGAGGGGTGGCGGTGGGCAATGATGGCCATGGGTGCGTTGTCCGTGGTCTCGGGGATCCTGATCCTGATCTTCGTCCACGAGCCGAAGAAGGTCGTCGCGGCCGACGAGCTGGGCGAGGAGATGAAATCCGACGCCGGCGTGTTCAGGCTGTCCGACGCCGTGAAGCTGTTCAAGATTCCCACGATCGCCCTCATGGCACCGATGCTCTTGTTCGTCAGTTCACTCGTGATCTTCGGGTTTATGAGTCTGTTCTGGGCGCGAGATTTGGGGTACGGCGTGGTCAACGCGTCGTACCTGTCGACCGTCTTCCAGATCGGTGCCTTCTTCTCCGCCCTGCTGGGAGGGTTCCTCGCCGACATCTTCCAGAAGAAGTTCGGGCCGCGTGGGCGCGTCATGCTCTTCCAGTTGTACGCCGTGGCCTTCGCGGCGATCACCTACGTCTCGTTCCAGATGGCCGCGGTGTTCGATACCGACGTCTCGAAGGGCAACGGCCAGGAGGTGACGAACACCCCCAGCATCGCCTACTACGTCGTGATCTTCCTGATGGGGTTGATCTTCTCGATCGGCTTCTCCGGCTGCGTGCTCCCGATGGTGTCCTCCGTAGCGCCGAAGCAACTCGCCGCGACAGCGTTCGCCGTGTTGTTCTCCCTGATCCAAGGGGCGATCACGGCCGCGCTGAGCCTGTCGCTCGGCGCGATTTCTCAGGCTGTGGGGAGCCTCCAACTGACGTTGCTGTGGTTCGGGTCGATTCCCTATCTGATCAACGCGGTCTACTGGACGTTGTTCTACCGGGTCTTCCCTCGTGACGTTGCACTCCAGGCAGAACGCACCCGCCTGGTGGAGAAGCACCGGTTCTGAGGCTCCCGACGAGCGGATCTGTCTAGGCTCGATGGATTCGAGGAGGAACCATGGAATACACACATCTGGGTCGCAGCGGATTGTCGGTCAGTCGCCTGTGTCTCGGCACGATGAACTTCGGGCCGGAGACCAACGAGGCCGATTCCCACTCGATCATGGACCGGGCCCACGCCGGCGGGATCAATTTCTTCGACACCGCGAACGTGTACGGCCAGAAACCGGGCGAAGGCGTGACCGAGCACATCATCGGTCGGTGGTTCGCCACGGGCGGCGGCAGGCGCGAGAAGACCGTTCTGGCGACGAAGTTGTACGGCTCCATGGGCGAGTGGCCCAACGAGACATTCCTGTCCGCCTTGAACATTCGCCGCTCGTGCGATGCCTCCCTCCGGCGTCTGCAGACCGACTACATCGACCTCTATCAGATGCACCACGTCGACCGGTCGACCCCGTGGGACGAGATCTGGGAGGCCATGGACGTCTTGCGCCAGCAGGGAAAGATTCTCTACGTCGGTTCGTCGAACTTCGCGGGCTGGCACATCGCGCAGGCACAGGAAGCGGCGAAGGCCCGGCACTTCCTCGGGCTGGTCAGCGAACAATCGATCTACAACCTGATCAACCGGTGGGTCGAGCTCGAAGTGCTGCCGGCTGCGGTCGATTACGGGGTCGGCGTCATCCCATGGTCACCGCTCCATGGCGGTCTGCTGTCGGGCGCCCTCCGCAAGGAGCGCGAGGGTGGCGGATCACGCTCCGGCAAGGGGCGGGCCTCCGAGGGGTTGGAGCAGCACCGCGGGGCGTTGGAGCGGTACGAGGATCTCTGCGCGGATCTGGGAGAGGATCCGGCCCACGTGGGCTTGGCGTGGCTCCTGACCCGCGAGGGTGTGACGGCCCCGATCATCGGTCCGCGCACGATCGATCAACTGGAAGGCACGCTCCGTGTCCCCGAGATCGACCTGTCTGCCGAGACGCTCGCCAAGCTCGACGAGATCTTCCCGGCCCCCGGGCCGCACGGATCCAAGCCGGCGCCCGAGGCGTACGCCTGGTAGCTCGTCATCTGGTGATGGTTCGGTCGCCACTCGGGTGCGCTGTCGGTGGACGTGATCGACCCGTCGACCTTCGGCGTCCTGAGCGAGGCAGCGCGTCACGCGGCCGTGATCAGGAGCGTCACGTTGAGAGCCACCACCAACCCGACCACGATCCACGAGACCACCCGCAGGGCGGGACCGACGACGTACGCACCCATCACCTCCGACCGGCCGGTGAACCAGGCCAGCGGGCCCAGCACGAACGCGATCCCGAAGCTCAGCACGACCTGACTGGCCACGAGGATCAACGTCGCCGACAGTCCAGTCAGCAACAGCACGACCGCAGGCAGCAGCGTCACGCTGCGGCGTACCAACGTCGGGATCACGAGCGGGAACGAATCACGCACGATGTGCGACCCGGCGTGTGTTCCGACGATCGCCGAGCCCAGCCCGGAAGCGAGCAGACCGGCTCCGAGAGCCGCCGCCGCAACGGGTCCCAACGACGAGCCGAGTGAGGCGTGCGCCTGCTCGATCGTGTCGGCCTCGACGCCCCTCAGCGCCGCTGCACCGTACAGCAGCATCGCGATGTTGACGCTCCCGGCCAGGAGCAGGGCCAGCAGGACGTCCCAGATCTGCACGCGCAAGAGGTGGGGGATGGATGCGACGAGTTCCCCGTCGGGCCGGTACCGGTCCACCGCGAGGGCCGAATGGAGGTAGATCGCGTGCGGCATCACGGTCGCGCCCAGCATCGCCGCGACCAGCGGCCACGCGCCGGCGGGAGCGCCAGGCACCAGGCCCGCCAGGGTGGCCAGGGGGTCAGGAGGCGCCCACGCGAGTCCTGCGAAGAAGGCCAGCGCGACGAGGCCGCCGAAGCCGGCAACCACCCATTCGAACACCTGCTCGCCGCGGGAGCGCAACAAGGGGAGCAGGAGCAGGGTGGCCCCTCCGACCAGGAGGCCGCCGAGCCACAACGGCCACCCGAACAGGAGGTACAGCCCCAGGGCCCCACCGACGACTTCGGCTAGGTCGGTCGCCGCCGCGATGACGAGAGCGAGGGCGCCGTGGCCCACCTGCCAGACCCGACCGTGCCGTCGTAGTCGGTCGGAGACCAGCGAGGCCAACGACTGACCGGTGACGATCCCCAGTCGTGCCGACAGGTACTGGGCGATCACCGCCATCAGGCTGGCCGACGCCAGCACCCAGACCAGGGCATAGCCGTACCGACTCCCGGCGCTGAGGTTCGCTGCGATGTTGCCAGGATCGACATACGCGATCGCGGCCACGAAGGCTGGGCCGAGTAGCCCGAAGAGGTGGCGCCGACCGGCGGTGCGCGACACTCCACCTCCTCCGGCGAATGGTGGGGGCGGGCCGTACGCCTCCGGTTTCGTCCCTAGCGGCTCAGTCTGGCAGACTGATGGGCGCGTCTGCGCCGTTGTGCCCTCTCTCACGGCTGCGCGGATTCCCCGGAAGCTGACGGTGTCCCCACACGCCACGACGTTTCCACCGAGACGCCTGGACTGTCCAGGCACGTTCCTACAGGAGAACCACCCACGTGGCTGTCAAGATCCGCCTGAAGCGGCTGGGCAAGATCCGGTCGCCCCACTACCGCATCGTCGTCATGGACGCGCGCACCAAGCGCGACGGTCGCGCGATCGAGGAGATCGGGCTCTACCACCCGAAGAACGAGCCGTCCCTGATTCGCGTGGACTCAGAGCGCGCCCAGTACTGGCTCGGCGTCGGCGCTCAGCCGACCGAGGCCGTCGTCGCGCTGTTGAAGCGATCCGGCGACTGGCAGAAGTTCACCGGCGACACGACCCCGTCGGGCATCGATCCTCAGCGGGAACGCGGCGACAAGATGGCTGCGTTCAACAAGGCGCTGGCTGACGCCGAGGGCTCGTCGGCGACCGAGGCGATTTCGAAGGCCAAGAAGTCGACGAAGAAGGACGACGAGGCTCCGGCCGCCGAGGCCGCTGCCGAGGCTGATGCGACCGACGAGGCCTGAGGTGCTGACCGAGGCGCTCGAACATCTGGTGCGCGGGATCGTGACCTACCCCGACGACGTCGTGGTGAAGGATCTCGATCTGCGGCGCGGCCGGATGCTCGAAGTGCGGGTCCACCCCGACGACGTCGGCAAGGTGATCGGGCGGCAAGGCCGCACCGCGTCAGCTTTGCGCACTGTCATCGCCGCGCTGGGCGGTCGTGAGCAGGTACGGGTCGACTTCGTCGACGTCGACCGTCGGGCCAATCGGGGCTCGCGGCGCCGCTGATGGCACCCGCATCCGACGCCTCGCCTGCGCCACAGGCGGGGCGTCGCGTCGTTCCCGGGATCGACGTGGTCGTGGGAGTCGTCGGTCGTGCCCATGGCTTGCGCGGTGACGTCACGGTCGAACTTCGTACCGACGAACCTCACGCCAGGTTCGCGCCCGGGTCGGTGTTGGGGTGGGAAGGTGGTACGACCACGCTGACCGTCGCGGCCAGCCGTCCAGGCGCTGCCGGTCGATGGTTGCTGCGTTTCGTCGAGGCCGCCGACCGTACGGCCGCCGAGTCTTTGCGCGGCAGGATCCTCACGGCCCACGTCGATCCCTCGGAGCGCCCGACGGGCGACGCCGACGAGTACTACGACCGCCAATTGCGGGGACTGCGCGCCCTCACGCCCAGCGGTGACCTGATCGGTCTCGTGACCGATGTCGTCCACTTGCCCGCCCAGGATTTGTTGGCGATCCGGACGGACTCCGGTGATCGGCTGGTGCCCTTCGTTTCCGAACTCGTGCCTCAGATCGATCTCGACGCCGGAACGGCCACGATCGCCGCCATCGAAGGTCTGCTGAGTGATGTCGGCCCCGAGGACGAGCCATGAGGATCGACGTCGTCACGATCTTCCCTGACTACCTGGCTCCGCTGTCTCTCTCCCTGGTCGGCAAGGCGATCGCCGCCGGCATCGTCGACGTTGCGGTTCACGACTTGCGCGACTGGACTCATGACCGGCACCGGACGGTCGACGACACTCCGTACGGCGGAGGAGCGGGCATGGTGATGAAGCCCGAGCCGTGGGGGGAGTGCCTCGACGCCCTGCTCGGGCCCGGCCCGAAC
>JBDHZQ010000050.1:0-17994 GCA_039811945.1 Propionibacteriaceae bacterium | reverse complement strand
TCGCCCGGTCGGCGCCCACGGCCACGATGTCGACGGGCAGTTCGCCGGCCGCGACGGCGTCGACGAGAGCCTGCAGCAAGGTGCCCGACCCCGAGACGAGCACCACGACACGCAGACGTGGGTCCTCGGAGTGCACGCCGACACCCTACCGGCGCCGGTCAGTCGTCCTGCTCGTCCGGTTCGAGGGCGGAATCGGCCGTACCCGGCCCGTTTCGTGTGACGAGGACCGTGTCCGACTCGGCTTCGGGTACGGCTTCCTCCGTTTCAGGTACGGCTTCCTCGGGTGCGGGTACGGCTGCGTCAGTCCCCTGCTCGGTGGGTCGAGGGAGCGAAGTTTCAGGTACGGCACTGCCGGCCGAGGCGACCGGCTGAACACGTGTCCACGCGACGAGCCCCATCACGGTGCCGGTCACGACCCCGGACAATCCCATCAGCGAACAACCGATGACGAAGAGGGGTACGGCTCGCGGACCGAGGTCGACCAGGCGCGAGGTGCCCAGGTCACCGCGAGACAGAGCCGCCACGGCCGACATCAGGATGCCGGTGGCCACACCGGCCAGGCCGCCTACGAGCGCCGACTCGTCGAACCGCGCCCGTCGCCGCGGGGCGATGGAAGCCCAGGCCGCCACCACGCCGGCAGCGACACCGACCGCGAGCCAGCCCGCCAGGGACCATCCCGAGCCGGCGTCAGGCACGGCCCCGAAGACCGGGATCGACGGCAACAGACCGACCTGGGTTCCGGTCGGAGCCGTGATCGAGCCGTCTCCGAGCGAGACGCCGGCCCCGAGCACCCAGGAAGCGGCCCAGATCACGAGATTCGGCAGAAATGCGAGTTGCCCGAGGGCCAACACGACCGATCCGACCGTGTCGGGGGCCAGGGCGTTCGTGAGGTCGGCGATCCGACCGCGGGAGACGTACAAGCTCGTCACCAGGGCCACAGACCCTCCGACGAGGATGACCAGAACTCCGGCCGCCGCGGCCCGCGGCACACGCCTGACCCAGACGGGCCACGACTGCGTCGGCCGCCAGCGCAGCGTCCGGCTGGCGCCGAAGAAGCTGCCTGCGACCGAGAGCACGGTGGCACCCGCCAAGGCTCGTGCCATCTGGGCGGGGTTGGTCGTGAGGAAGGCGGTGAGGCCGACGGCGATCACGTACGACCCGGAGAAGGTGCCGACGATCAGCCCGGTCCAACGTCGCCGGTCCTCGTTCGTGAGATTGTCGTCGGGGTAGAGCAATTGAGCTTGTCGCGCCGCTGATCCCGACACGCCGACGACCATCAGCGCGAAGAGCAGGGTGAGCCCGAGCGGCACGAGAGTGATCGTCGTCCCACCGATCGCGGCGCCGGCCCCGTGGGCGAGCAGCCACAGTTGTGTGCCCAGGGCAAAGCCGCCGCTCAGAGGTCGTGCCGGCCCGCTCAGAGTCGCCGTGACGACCGGCGCGGCTACCAGCAACCAGCCGGCCAGGGCACATCCCACGCCGCCGACCACCGATGCCAGCGCCCACGGCATCGCGGGCGCCCGCACGAGGGGTGTCTCCGAGCGCGACGAGGTAAGCCCCTTCACGGTCAGGGCGATGCGTGCGGGACGCTTGTCTCGGGTCGTACGTTTGTCAGCCATCGGCTCCATCGTCGCGGGCACGCACCCCGGATCACACCTCGACACGCTGGACCCCGTTACAGTTGAGGCGCCCGAGACCCAGCCGTACTCCCGTGACGAACTTGATGTGAGGTGAGCATGAGTGACGACGACCGACGGCCTCCGGCCCGTCGCGCCGCAGACGACCACGAGACTCCCCGTGAGGAGACTCGGCCGCGTCGGCACGTCACTCCCGACTGGGACGACGACGACGATTCATGGGACGGTGACGAGTGGGACGGCGCCGGGCCGGACGACGAGGACGAACCCGACGACGCCGAGCCCGTGCGCGGGGCACGCTGGCTGCCCACTTCTCCCGACGAGCCGGAGCAGACGCAGGCTCGGGGCGCCCGGTTCCATCCCGACGGCGGCGACGCCACGGTGGTACGGCCGGCCGCCCGGCGAGGCTGGCACGCAGAACCCGCCGCTAGTTCCTCCGATGCTCTCGGTGCCCGGGAGAGCAGGGCACAAGAACCGCCGGACGAGACGCCGACCCCGCCGCTCTCGGCCGGCACCCGGGCCGGGGACGACTGGCGCGACGCCCCGATCCCCGGAGTGTCCGGGTCATTGATCGGCCAGGCACCGCCGCCGATCGAAGTCGTGAGCGGAGCCGTACCTCACGAACACGACGCCTTCGTACGTCCGGATGCCAGCGGGCCGCGCTCCGCGGGGCGAGATCGCGACGTCGTCCCGACGGCAGTCGCCGCAGCCTGGGAGGTCGAGACCACCAAGCTGCCCAGAATCAGCGCGGCACCGGACGAAGCCACTCTGGCGCCTCCCCCCGGCGTGCGGCCTCCCGTCGAGTCACCTGGCGAGCCCTCGCCGGAACCGACCTCGGATCAAAGCCCGCCCGATTGGCCGTCCTTGGCCAACGCCTCAGGACCCAGCCGCTCAGCCGAGCCACCGCAGCCGCGCAGCCGCCGCACGTTGTGGATCGGCCTGGCTGCCCTGATCGCGGTCGCCCTGATCATCGGACTGGTCGTGTTCTTCACGCGACGAGAGTCGGGCTCGACGGCGTCGACTCCCTCTCAGCAGGCATCCGCTGCCACCCTGGGCACCGACGACCTGGTCAAGGCCGAAGACCTGGCAGCGCTGGGCGCCGCAAGCTGGCAGGAGCAGGCCACCGACCAGACGATCACCGCCGACACGCAGAACCCCTTGTGTATTGCGGCCACTCAAGGTCTGCCGACGTCGACGTCGGGATACCAGCGCAAGCTGGGTTCGGGCAGCGGCTCCGTGATCCACCGAGCCGAGGGGTACGCGACGCTCGCGGACGCGCAGCAGTACTACGTCGCCCGCCAGACCCAAGTCGGCCGGTGCGCCAACGTCCCGATCTACCTGCAGAGCGGCGCGAAGATCACCGGTCTCGGTGACGAGGCGGTCGCGGTCACGGCGATCGTCCAGGATCAGACTCCGTCGTTCCACACAGTCGTCTTGGCTCGCACAGGACAAGTCGTGAACATCCTCGACATCACTCAGGCCGGCCAGCCGGCGACGTACGAGAACGCGGTCTCGGTGGCTGCGGCAGCCGTCGCCCGCGAATGTCCCCGCTCGGGTGGCGCCTGTGCCCAGAGTCCCGCCGTGACGGCCGCGCCGCCGCCGTCCGGTGGGGTCGCGGGCTGGCTGACGGTGTCGGACTTGCCGCGCATCACGGCCGGGGCAGGTCGCTGGACCGCGAGTGATCCGACCACCACGATCCGGGTGCCCGGCAGCGCCTGCGAGAACCTGTCGTTCGCGACCGTCACCGGGCCCACCGCGCGCAAGCAGCGCACGTACTTGCTGACCGAGGACCCACGGGTGCCCAAGGACTTCGGGGTCGACGAGCTCGTGCTCGAGTTCGACACCCCGGAGGCCGCGCAGGGATTCGCCAACTCCCTCGGTCAAGCGATCGACGGGTGCCCGGGCCGTACCCCCACAGCGAAGCTGGGCGCGAGCGGTCCCCTGCAGGGGACCGGGGCCAACGGTGAGCAGATCGGCGGGTTCTGGCGTACGGTCACCCAGGCCACCTCGGCCACGACCAGCGTCGTGTTCCGGGTCTCCGTCGCAGTCGTCGGCACGAAGGTGGTCTACCTGCTGGGCACGCCGACCGCCTCGTACGACTTCATCGACAGCGACTGGGCCGCCCTCGGCGTCAGGTCAGGACAGAGGGCGACCCAAAACTGAGTCCGTGACTCGGGCGCGAGCCCCCGGTCAGGCCGGCATGCCTCGCATGATCTCGGCCATGATCGAAGCGGTCTCGCTCGGTGTCACCCCGACGTGCACCCCGGCAGCCTCGAGCGCCTCCTTCTTGGCCTTCGCCGTACCCGCGCTGCCCGACACGATCGCGCCCGCGTGACCCATGGTCTTGCCCTCCGGGGCCGTGAATCCCGCGACGTATCCCACGACCGGCTTGGTCACGTTGTGGGCGATGAAGTCGGCGGCCCGCTCCTCGGCGTCGCCACCGATCTCACCGATCATGACGATGGCCTGGGTCTCGGGATCGGCCTCAAACTCCCGCAGGCAGTCGATGTGAGTGGTGCCGATGATCGGGTCACCGCCGATGCCGACGGCTGTGGAGAAGCCGTAGTCGCGCAGTTCGTACATCATCTGGTAGGTCAAGGTGCCCGACTTCGACACCAGTCCGATCCGGCCACGGCCGGCGATGTTCGCGGGGATGATGCCCGCGTTGGATCGCCCAGGGGAGATCAAGCCAGGACAGTTCGGTCCGATGATCCTGGTCGTGCCGGAGTTCTGCGCGGCGGTGAAGAACTCGGCGGTGTCTCGCACCGCGATGCCCTCGGTGATGCAGACGACCAACTCGATACGGGCGTCGATCGCCTCCACGACAGCCGCTTTGGCGTACGGAGCCGGCACGAAGACGACGCTGACGTTGGCGCCGGTAGCGCTGACCGCTTCGTGCACCGAATTGAAGACGGGCACCGGGTCCTCTTCGAACCTGACGGACTGCCCACCCTTGCCTGGGGTGACGCCGCCGACGACCCGGCTGCCGGACATGATCATGCGCTGCGTGTGCTTGCGACCCTCGGCGCCGGTCATTCCCTGAACGATGATCTTGCTCGTGTAGTCGAGAAAGATGGCCATGTCGTACGACTCCCCTACTCGGCCGAAGCCAGTTCGGCGGCCTTGCGAGCCGCGTTGTCCATCGTGTCGATCACCGTCACGAGCGGGTGATTTGCGTCGGCCAGGATCAGCCGGCCCTGCTCGACGGCATTGCCGTCGAGACGGACGACGATTTGCCGGGTGGCCTTGTCGCCCAACATTTCGAGCGCCTGCACGATCCCCCTGGCGACCTCGCTGCATGCCGTGATGCCGCCGAACACGTTGACGAACACGACCTTCACTTGGGGATCGGACAGGATGATCTCCAATCCGTCGGCCATGACCTGCGCCGAGGCACCGCCTCCGATGTCGAGGAAGTTGGCCGGCTTCGGCTGGCCGGGCAGGTCGCGTCCGGCGTACTCGACGACGTCGAGGGTGCTCATGACGAGCCCGGCGCCGTTGCCGATGACACCCACGGAGCCGTCGAGTTTGACGTAGTTGAGGTCTTTCTCGTGCGCTCGCCGCTCGAGAGGGTCCCCGGTGTCGGGGTCGTCGAGCGCCGCACGGTCGGGGTGCCTGAACGCGGCGTTGTCGTCGAGGGTGACCTTGCCGTCGAGGGCCAGGATCGTGCCGCTCCTGGTCTTGACGAGCGGGTTCACCTCGACCAGCGTCGCGTCCTCGTCGTGGTAGACCCGGCCGAGCTTGACGAGCACGTCGCACAACTGTGCGTGGTCTTCCTCGGGGAAGCCGGCTGCCTGCACGATCCGGCCCGCCGTGGCCTGGTCGATACCGACCAACGGATCGACCGCGATCCTGGCCAAGGCTTCCGGCCGCTCTTCGGCGAGTTGCTCGATCTCCATGCCGCCTTCGCGGGAACACAAGGCGAGATAGCGGCGTTCGGCGCGATCCAGGAGCACCGAGAAGTAGTACTCCTCGGCGATGTCGGCTCCCTCGGCGACCATGACCCGGCGCACGGTGTGTCCCTTGATATCCAAGCCGAGGATGTCCTTGGCCCGATCGACTGCCTCCTGCGGAGATCGAGCGAGCTTGACGCCACCGGCCTTGCCGCGGCCACCCGTCTTCACCTGCGCCTTCACGACCACGACGGGAACGTCGAGTTCCTCGGCGATGGCTCCTGCGGCGTACGGCCCGATGGCCGTCTTCGCTCGGAGGACCGGCACGCCGTGCTTCTCGAAGACGTCCCTTGCCTGGTACTCGTAGAGATCCACGTTGCTCCCCTCAGGCGGCCCGCTCAGTCTGCGAACTCGTGACGTGAGCCTAGTGGCGGTCTGACGACCTGTGCACCTCGCGGGCACCGCTTTCCGATTCGCACCGAGCGGCAGCTGTTCCTCAGGTTCGGGCCACCGGATGCCACCCTCCAGCCGCAGGTTTCTCAACAATCTCGGCGTGGCGGACCCAATCCTGAGAGAAGTTGGTTCAAACCTGAGAGAAGTGTTAGGGTCCTAAGCGTTAACCAATCCAAGGCGGGGGCAAGAGCACGTTCGCTCCCCTCTCACCACGGGGAGTCACACAGCGTGTCGCATGCACCAGCTCGTCGAATCAGCGCCCGCCGCGCTCTCGACGACGACGCAATGCTGGCCGAGCTCGACCTACTCGACCACGACGATCGCCGAATCTCGGTCGCATCGCTGGCCCGTCAGGCCGTGACCGCCGTGGTTGTCGCCGTCTTGGGCCTGGTCGTGGTGGGGGCCGTCAGCGCCACCTCTGCGCCGTACTCCACCGCCGTCGCCAAGGAACAGACCACCGTCTCAGGCGCCACCGACATCACGCGGGCCCAGCCCCAACCTGCCGTGAACGACGAGGCAGCAGCCAATGCGGTGTCCGCCGACCAAGTGTCGGCGGACGAGTTGGCAGACGCCGATCTGAGCCGCAGTGCCCTGCGCTCCGAACTCAGTAAAGCTGTCACCGGCCAGATCTCCTCCGCCCGTGACGAGGCACTGAAGAACCAGAACGAACAGGTCGAACAGGCCGCCCAGAGCGCCGCCGCCGACCAGCGCGCCGCGTCGATCACCAACACGTCGTCGGCCATCTCGACCGAGCAGAAGCGACAGGCCGACGAGGCAGCGCGCGTCGCTGCCGAGAAGGCCGTCGCCGAGTTGGTGGCACAGTCGACGGGCACGTTGGTGTCGAAGAATGGCACCAAGTCGGCCACCACCGATCCCAAGCTGGAGGCGGCCCTGGCGACCATCTCGTCGTCCAGCGGCTGGGTCACGCCCCTTGTGCCCGGCACCTACACCCGCGGTGCGGGCTGGGGAGCCGTCGGTTCGTGGGCGCGGTACCACACCGGTGTCGATCTGGTGGCCGCGTACGGCACGCCCATCCGGGCAGCCGGACCTGGCGTCGTGATGCCGTCCGACGGCGGCGGCTGGGCAGGGATCCACGTGGTGATCAAGCACGCCGGTGGCGGACAGACGCTGTACGCGCACATGTCGGCGAAGACCGTCCAGCCCGGCCAGATCGTCAAGGCCGGCCAGATCATCGGCTACGTCGGCCTCACGGGGCGCACGTTCGGTCCCCATTGCCACTTCGAGTACTACCCGCCGGGCGCGCGTGTCGGCGACGTGTACACCACGGCCGACCCCGCCAGCTTCCTGCTGCGCTTCGGCGTTCGTCTCTGAGTCTGGTCGACCGGCAACGCCCCTCCATCACGTCATCTGTGTACCGAACGACGGCTCAAACGGCCCTCGCTGCGATTATTCGCAGCGAGGGCCGTTAGAGCCGTCGTTCGGTACAGGTGAGGGTGTCTGCTAGGGGAAGCGCAGATCAATGCTGTTCCGAGCGAGGACGTGCCGGGCTCCGATGAGCCGGTACCACCACATCTCGTGGTCGTACCGGGCGTACGGGTCACAGATGTGGGGGTAGCGGATCGCCCGATCCGGTGCGCCGCAGCCGGGACATGATTGATCAGCGTTTCCCTACAGCTTTTCGAGCGGTGCGACCTTGAGCGCCAGTCGCTTGACACCTGCAGAACCGAAGTCGACGTCGGCTTTGGCCGCGTCGCCGACACCGGCGACCGAGATCACGGTGCCGAGGCCGAAGGCGGTATGCAGAACCCGATCGCCGGGTTCCAGCGACACGGACGGGCGCGATTCGCGTCGCGGACCGAACCCGAGCGTGACCTTGCCTGCGACCGACCTTGACGCGCTCTGACCGGGGCGCGGGCCGTACTTGGAGAAGCCGGTCTGGATCGTACCCAGCCTCCGCCAGTCGAGCAGGTGCCCCGGAATCTCGTCGAGGAAGCGTGACGGCGGGTTGTAGGAGGGGTTCCCGAAGGTGATCCGCACCGACGCGCGGGTGAGGTACAGCCGTTTCCGCGCCCGGGTGATCCCCACATAGGCCAGACGCCGTTCTTCGAAGAGTTCGTCGGGGTTCTCCCGCGACCGTTCGTGGGGGAACACCCCATCTTCGAGCCCGGACAGGAACACCGTGTCGAACTCCAGCCCCTTGGCCGTGTGCAGTGTCATCAGGGTCACCACGCCGCCGCTGGAGTCGGGGATCTGGTCGGAGTCGGCGACCAGCGCGATCCGTTCGAGGAACGCGGGAAGCGAATCGTCGGGCTCCGGGGCGCCGATCAGTTCCTCGGCCAGGCCGTCGGAGGGTACGTCGACCGCGTTCGCCGCCGCGACGAACTCAGCAGCCACGTTGACCAGTTCGCCCAGGTTCTCGATGCGGGTCTCGGCCTGGGGATCGTCTTTGCGCGCTTCGTCCAATGCGTCGACATAACCCGACTCGACCAGGATGCTGCGCAGGATCACGTCGGCGGGTTCGCCTTGGGTCACCAGGTCGCGATGCCGGCTCAGCAGCGCCGCGAAGTCGACGAGGTTCTTCGCACTGCGGGTGGCCAGGCCCGGCACCTCGGCGATCCGGTCCAGTGCCACCCCGAACGGAATCCGCTCCGCCGCCGCGAACTGCTCGACCGCGGCCTCGGACGAGTCGCCGATCCCGCGCTTCGGCTCGTTGAGGATCCGCCGTACGGACACGTCGTCGGCCGGGTTCGCAATCGCGCGCAGATAGGCGATCGCGTCCCGGACTTCCTTACGCTCGTAGAACCGCACGCCGCCGACGACCCGGTACGGCATCCCCACCCGAACGAAGACTTCCTCGAACGCCCGCGATTGTGCGTTCGTCCGGTAGAAGACGGCAGTATCGGCGTAGGTCGAGGTCCCCGCATCGGCGAGTTTGTCGATCTCGTTCGCGACGAACTGCGCTTCGTCGTGCTCGGTGTCGGCGACGTACCCGGTGATCAGCGCCCCGTCGCCGGCGTCGGACCACAGACGCTTCTCCGGCCGGCCGGGGTTGCGCGAGATGACCGCGTTCGCCGCGCTCAGGACGTTCTGTGTGGAGCGGTAGTTCTGCTCCAGCAGGATCGTGTGGGCTCCGGGAAAGTCCGACTCGAAGTCGAGGATGTTGCGGATCGTGGCGCCCCTGAACGCGTAGATCGACTGGTCGGAGTCCCCCACCACCATCAGCTCCGCAGGCTCGACCGCCGGTTCGCCGGACCGGCCGGGCTGTTCACCGCACAGTTCGCGCACCAGCACGTACTGGGCGTGGTTCGTATCCTGGTACTCGTCTACCAACACGTGTCGAAACCTGCGCCTGTACTCCTCCCGCACGGCGGGGAACGCCTGCAACAGGTGCACGGTGGTGGTGATCAGGTCGTCGAAGTCGAGCGCCTGGGCCGCCGCGAGCCGCCGCTGATACTCGCCGAAGGCTTTGGCGTACGTCTCCTGCACCGGCCCGACGGCCTTGCTGAGCGCGGTCTCGTGGTCGACCAGTTCGTTCTTCTGGTTCGAGACCCAATTCATCAAGGCCCGGACTGGATAACGCTTGGAGTCGATCTCGAGATCCCGCGCCACCAACGTCATCAACCGCTTGGAGTCTGTGTCGTCGTAGATCGAGAAGGACCGTTTGAAACCGAACCGCTCGATCTCCGCCCGCAGAATCCGTACGCAGGCCGAGTGGAACGTCGACACCCACATCAGCCGTGCCCGGTTGCCGACCAATTCCTCGACCCGGTGTCGCATCTCGGCGGCGGCCTTGTTCGTGAACGTGATGGCCAGAATCGACCCAGGGTGGACTTTTCGCTCAGCGACGAGGTAAGCGATCCGCCTGGTCAGCACGCGGGTCTTGCCAGATCCGGCTCCCGCTACGACGAGCACGGGCGAACCGGCATGGAGCACGGCTTCCCGCTGCGGCTCGTTCAACCCAGCCAGGAGTTCCTCCGCGGTGGGCCGTTTCGACCGTCGGGTGCTCGCCGAACCGGCCGGGGACGACGCAGCCACCGGTTCCTGGACCGTGCTTGTTGGCTGTTCGACGGTGGCCGGTTCCTGAGTACTGGGGGGAACCGGCTGCTCGGTGTCGAAGCTGAACAGATCCGGGAACAAGGAGTCGGTCATGGCGCGCCCACTCTAGGCCACGGGGGCGACAGACTGATGACCCCTGTTCGGCCGTCACGGCGGCCAGCTTTCGCGGGGCGGCTCGGCAGGCATCCGCCTGGCGAAGGGAAACACCACCCGCGATTTGGGTCTCCAACACCGAAACCCGCCGAGGTATTCCGGTCCCGAGCCGGCGGGTTCCTACAGGGTGATTTCGGGGTATTGGCGTTTGAACGTGGCGGGAGGGGGCGCGTAGCGTCGTTGACAACCTCATCGCGGTGGGCCGCAAGCCCTCCGTCATCATCGAAGGAGAATCGATGGGAATCCTCGGCTGGATCGTTCTCGGACTGATCGCCGGTGCCATTGCCAAGGCCATCTTGCCCGGGCGACAGGGCGGCGGCTGGCTGGCGACCTTGGTCCTCGGCATCGTCGGCGCCTTGCTCGGCGGCTTCATCGGGGGCGCGTTGTTCGGCGTGCCCCTCGGCACGTTCTTCGAGATCAGGACGTGGCTGCTCGCCATCGTCGGAAGCCTGCTCGCCCTGGTGATCTGGGGCTTCGTCACCAAACGCAAGGCCTGACCAACCAAAACCACGAGACGCCTGGGGATCAACTCCCTGGGCGTCTCGCCCTGTCTGCCGACGGACTTCCGAGCCCGCCGTCTCCTCGGGCTGCGGAGAGGCAGCTCCACCCGACGACACGAGCCGACGACGACTACACCAAACGACGGTCCGTCGCCCAGCGCGTGAGTTGGTGACGATTCGACAGTTGGAGTTTGCGCAGCACGCTCGACACATGAGTCTCGACGGTCTTGATCGAAATGAAGAGTTCGCGGGCGATCTCCTTGTACTGGTATCCGCGGGCGATCAATCGCAATACCTCTCGTTCGCGAGCCGACAGGCGATCGAGGTCTTCGTCGACCGACGCCACGTCGATGGCACCGGAGAACGCATCGAGCACGAACCCGGCCAACCGGGGTGAGAAGACGGCGTCACCCTCGGAGACGCGCCGGATGGCGTCGACGAGTTCGAGCCCGTTGATCGACTTCGTGACGTAACCGCGAGCTCCGGCCCGGATGACTCCGATCACGTCCTCGGCCGCGTCGGACACCGACAACGCCAGGAACTTCACCGAGTCGTCGACGGCGTGGACCTGCTTGATCACCTCGGCTCCGCCGCCTCCGGGCAGGTGCACGTCGAGCAAGACCACGTCAGGCTTAGCGTCGAGTACGGCCTTGACCGCCGTCGGCACGTCCTGGCCCTCCCCGACCACACTCACCAAGGGTCCGATCTCATGTTTCACACCCGCCCGGAACATTGCGTGATCATCGACGATCACGACGCGATTCCGGCTGCGTTGGCTGTTGTCCGACATCGACAGTCCTCACTCTCGTTCCATGGTCAGTCTGACTTCCGTACCGTCCGCCGGCGTCGACCGCAGCCTCGCCGTACCCCCATGCCTGGCCATTCGGTCGATGATGGAGTACCGGATTCCCATCCGATCCTCCTGCACGGCGTCCACGTCGAACCCACGACCCCGGTCGCGCACGTACACCTCGGCCAGATCTGGCGTCACCTCGGCGTAGACGTCGATCCGATCGGCTCCTGAATGCTTCGCCGCGTTCAAGATGGCCTCTCGGGCAGCGCGCACCAAGGCGTCGAGCGCCGGGTCGAGGTCGGCGTTCCCCACGACGACCAAGTCGACCGCCACTGCCCTGCTGTCCTCCACCTCTGAGGCGACCTGACGCAACATCGCGTCGAACGTCTCCAAGCTCTGGTCCTCGCCGTACAACCATTGGCGCAGCTCTCGTTCCTGCTTGCGCGCCAGCGCAGCCACGGCCTTGGGGTCGTCGGCCTGCAATTGGATCAGGGCCAGGGTCTGCAGCACCGAGTCGTGCAGGTGGGCCGCCACATCGGCCCGAGCATTCGCCAGCAGTTCCTTCTCCCGCGCGGAACTCAACGCACTCCGGGTGCGAAAGGCCCACGGGAGGCTGACGGCGAAGACGCCGACCAAGGCCGACGCCGCGACCCACAACGCGCTGGTGGCTTGGGAAACTCCCAACCGGAGGGCCACCGCGGCCATGACGGCCAGGCCCACCAACCCGACCCCCGCCGTGATCGCGAACCAGCTGCGCCAGGTACGCCGCTTCGTGGGATCCCCACTGATGCCGTCAGCTTGCCGCCAGACCAGCGCGACACCGACGCACCCCAGCACCAGGGGCCAATACATCGTGCGGTACCAGTTGAAGCCGAAAGTCTGTTGAAGCCACACCAGGCCCGTACCCAGCATCGCCAGAGCCACTTTCGGACCGATCTCCCTCGTCAGCCACCGATCCGACCGCATGCCGCTGCGGTTGGCTGCCTCCAGTCCCGGGGACTTCACGTTCTGGTTCAAGGGCAGCACCAGCCACAGCACCGCATACACGGCGACCCCGACGAGTTGAAGCGCGGCCAGCACCACGAAGGACGTGCGCAACACCGTGACCGGCCAGCCGAGGTACGCCGCCAACCCAGAACACACGCCACCGAGCCACGACCCGTCCGCGAGCCTTGTGGCGCGTGGCGGCAATTCTGGACCCGGCGCCGGCACCGGCGCTGGCTGGCGGTTCGCCGTGACCGCTGCCGCCGTCGCCTCCGCCGGCTGCTCAACTGCCTCGCGCTCGAGGCGCGCCGCAACCTCGGCCAGGGACGGTCTAGCCGCCTCTGGTACGGCAGACGTTGCCTCGGCTGGCTCGGGAGACGGCAGGCTCATGGTGGGGTCAGCCTCTCAGCAGGTTCCTGTCAGAGGCCAGTTGGGGGCGGCGCGTCGGGGGGGACCTCCGGGGGTACCCCGATCGATCAGCTTGATCGTCGCGGGCAGGATAGGCGCGTGGGACAGCAACTCGCGCTCCGGCGCAGCGACTCCGGCGGCAAGCTCGCTGGAGTGTGCGCGGGGATCGCGGAGCGTCATCACATCGACCCCGTCTTGATCCGTGTCGTGGCCGTCATGCTGGCGCTGTGCGGCGGGACCGGGATCGTGCTGTACGCCGGCGCATGGCTGCTCCTACCCCGGGGTACGGCACCGGCTCCTATCGTGCGGTGGATCCCCGTTGCCGCCCACGTTCAGAACTCGACCTGGGCGATCGTGGTCGGCTGTGTCACCGCGCTTGTGCTCTTCACGGTCGGCACGTGGGTCACGGTCGGTTTCATCCCGACGGTTGTGCTGGCAGCGATCGTCTACTTCGCCGCCGTACGGAATGCGAACAGGACGGCCACACCTGCAGCCCCACCCCAGGTCCCCGTCGCTCCGCCGCCTGCCCCGAGCGCCCCTGTGTGGCCGTTGCTGCCCGGTGTGGGCCCGCAGCACCCCCACGTGACCGTTCAGACTCGCTCCGGTCCTTGGGTTCCGACGACGACCTGGGGGCAGCCACTCACGCTCGCGGACTGCGCAGCCTTCTATGCGGTGCCCGATCCGGTTGGCCTGTACGTTCGCGCGGCCGGCACGGTGGCTCCTGACGTACGGCGCCGCCGCTGGCTGCTCGTTGCGACCATCGTCGCGGCTGCGCTCGGAATGGGCCTGGTCGACGTGTTCGGTCCCGTCTCCGGCCCGTACCCCACACCCGTGGCGACCTACTTCGCCGTCGCCCTCGGTGCGTTCGGCTTGGGTCTGATCGCCGCCTCGTGGATCGGCCGGCCCAAAGGTCTTCTGACCGGCACGATCGTGCTCATGGGACTCACCCTCCTCTCAGTCGGGCTGTCCCCGGGCACGCCGATCGACGAGGTGAGGTCGGTTCCGGTGACGTTTTCGTCGTACAGCGACATCGACGAGATCCCGAGCCCCATCGAAGTCGCCACAGGTTTCTACACGCTGGATCTCTCGGATGTCACAATCACCCGTTCCCGCACCATCGACGTGCACGTCTCCATGGGCGACGCGGTCGTCATGATTCCCTCGGAAGGGAACGTGACGGTGGAGTGGGACGTACCGTCGGGTGACGTCGGAACTCCTGACCAGGCGGGTCCGCTCGGCAGCAACGGGGGCTTCGTCCGCCTGGTCGATCAGACGGCCCCGATGCTGGTGATCAAGATCGCGGTCGTCAACGGCTCCCTGGCGGTGGTGTGACATGCAGCCCCGTCGCTTCGACCTGGTCGCCGTCATCGCCGGATTGCTCGCGGTCACGACAGCGGGGATCGTGCTCTGGGCGACCCGGACCAGTTCGGGCACGTTCCTCTTTGACAGACTTGCGATCCCGGTGGCTCTGATCGCGGTCGGAGGACTAGGCCTCCTCGCCTCACGTCGGTAACGCACGAAAGACCACAATCCCCTACGAAAGGAACCACATCATGGCCACATCAGGAAAGTTGACTCGCTCGTCCGACCGGCTGCTCGGCGGTGTTTGCGGAGGAATCGCCAAGTACCTCGGCGTCGACGCGACACTCGTGAGGATCGTGACGGGCCTCGTCGTCATCTTCACCGGTTTCGGGCCCTTCATCTACGCACTCCTGTGGCTGATCCTTCCTGACGAGATGACCGGGAAGACCGGAGTCGACGCCATCACCAAGGGCGTCAAGCAGGCCAAGCAGTCGTACGACTCCAACAAGCTGCACAATCCTGACGACTTGCGCTGACACCTCTCACGCGCCCCTGTCCCCCGGTCAAGCCCCCGACCGGGGGACAGTTTGTGCCCGGGCGCGGAAGACTTCGGTCATGCTGATCAAGCGCGCTCGGCTCGTTCCGGTGTGGGGCACCGAGCCCAAGGGGCCCGTTGACGTACTCGTGAGGTCAGGCAAGATTGCTGCCCTCGGCTCTCGGTTGCCCGCAGACCCGGAAGCCTTCGATGCCGACGGCCGGTGGCTGATGCCAGGGTTCTGGGATCACCACGTGCACTTCAGTCAATGGGCCGAGGTGCTCACCCGTTTCGACACATCGGGAGCGCACAGCCCGGACGCCGTGTGCGAGCGCGTGAGCGGGTACGTCTCCTCGGTCCCCGACGACGACTCGTTGGTCGTCGGGTTCGGACATCGGGTGTCGGATTGGTACGGCAATGCCTCCACCGCCCAGCTCGACCAGGTCAGCGGCCAGCATCCCGTGGTGCTCGTCTCCGGCGACGCCCACAGCGGCTGGCTGAACAGCGCAGCCCAGCGGCTGTTCGGTGTGACAGCCGAGGGGATCGTGAGCGAAGACGAGTGGTTCGGTGTGTTCACTCGCCTGCCCGAGCAACCGGAGAAGATGCAGACCGGGTTGCGACAGCGGCTCACGGAGCTGTTCCAACTGGGCGTGGTCGGATTGGTCGACCTGGTCATGGACGGCTCGCTCGGCCCCTGGCGCGGGCTGACGGAGGCGGGGGTTCCCTTGCCCAAGGTTCGGATCGGTGTCTTCCCGGCCGGGCTCGAGCGGGTGATCGGGGACGGGCTTCGCTCCGGCGACCGGATCCACGACCTGCTCACGATGGGTCCGCTGAAGATCATAGGCGACGGTTCCGTGTCGAGTGTCACGGCAGCGTGCCACGAGCCGTACGGGGAGGCGGGTGGGTACGGGGAACTGGCGTACGGTGACGCCGACCTCGCCGAACTGTTCAGGCAGGCGGCGCGACACGGGCTCGACGTGGCGTGCCACGCCATCGGCGACGCGGCGGTCACCCAGGCCGTCGACGCGTTCGCCGCGACCGGAGCCGTCGGCAGCATCGAACACGCCCAACTGGTGCGGGCGAACGACGTGGCCAGGATGGCCCGGTACGGCATTGCTGCCAGTGTCCAGCCCTGGCACCTCGTCGACGACATCCCGGCGATGGAACGGCTGTGGCCGGATCGCGGCGGTCGCTGCTTCCCTTTGCGGTCGTTGGTCGACGCCGGGGTGGAACTCCGTTTCGGCTCGGATGCTCCGGTCGCACCACTCGACCCGCTCGGGGCGGTGGCGGCAGCCGTACACAGAAATACGTCGCAGGCCGCTTCTTGGCACCCCGAAGAAGCCATCACGACGCGGGAAGCGCTCCAAGCCTCCGTCGACCGCCGACGCGTCGCCAGCGGACAGCCGGCCGACCTCGTGCTCCTGGACGAGAACCCGCTCGCCGACGGCCTGGATAATTCGGCCAGGCAAGCCGAACACCTGCTGCGGCTGCGACCGGTGGCGGCCACCATCGTGGCCGGCGAGGTGCGCTACCGACGCTGACCCGGTCGGCTCGGCCTCACTCCCATTCGATCGTGCCCGGCGGCTTGCTCGTCACGTCGAGCACGACCCGGTTGATCTCGCGAACTTCGTTGGTGATCCGGGTCGAGATGCGTTCCAGCACGTCGTACGGCAACCTCCCCCAGTCGGCGGTCATCGCGTCCTCGCTGGTCACCGGGCGGAGCACGACCGGATGTCCGTACGTGCGGCCGTCGCCCTGGACCCCTACCGAACGCACGTCGGCGAGAAGGACCACAGGGAACTGCCAGATGTCACGGTCGAGACCAGCTCTCGTCAGTTCCTCCCTGGCGATGGCGTCGGCCTCGCGCAGAAGGTCGAGGCGATCGGAGGTGACCTCGCCGATGATCCGGATCGCCAAACCCGGCCCGGGGAACGGATGCCGCCAGATCATCCTCTCCGGGAGCCCCAACTCGAGGCCCACCTGCCGTACCTCGTCTTTGAACAACGTGCGTAACGGCTCGATCAGCGTGAACGCGAGATCGTCGGGAAGGCCACCGACGTTGTGGTGGGACTTGATCGTGGCGGCGCCCTCGCCACCTCCTGACTCGACGACATCGGGGTACAGGGTGCCCTGCACGAGGAACTCGATGTCACGCTCGGCTTCGAGTCGGCGAGCCGCGGCCTCGAACGTACGGATGAACTCGCGCCCGATGATCTTGCGCTTGGTCTCCGGATCGGTGACGCCGGACAGGTGCCCGAGGAACTGGTCGGCGACGTCTTCCACGACCAAGTCGACCCCGGTCACCGCCACGAAGTCGCGTTCGACTGCCTCGGCCTCACCCTTGCGGAGCAACCCGTGATCGACGAAGACGCACGTGAGCTGGTCGCCGACCGCCCGCTGCACGATCGCTGCAGCGACCGCCGAATCCACTCCGCCGGAGAGCGCACACAGAACGCGTTTGTCGCCGACGGTTTCCCTAACTCTGGCGATCGCCTCCTCGGCGATGGTCGCCGTCTGCCAGTCGCTGCCGCAGCCTGCGATGTCGTGGAGGAACGTCGACAACACGTGCTGACCGTGATCGGTGTGCAGCACCTCGGGATGCCACTGGACCCCAGCCAGCTTGCGGCCCGCATCCTCGAACGCGGCCACCTCGGCACCGGCAGACGATGCAAGAGGAGTGAAACCAGAGGGAGCCGTACGGACGGAGTCGCCGTGGCTCATCCAGGCGTTGAATGCCGAGGGAACACCGCCGAGCAAGCGACCCGCGCGACCGACGCTGACGACCGTACGGCCGAACTCCGACAAACCCGTCTTGGCCACGTCACCGCCGAGTGCCTTCGCCATCGCCTGGAAGCCGTAGCAGATCCCGAACACCGGGATTCCCGCGTCGAACAGGGCAGGATCGACCTGGGGCGCGCCCTCGGCGTACACCGATTGCGGCCCCCCCGAGAGCACGATCGCGGCAGGTCGCCGCTGCACGATCTGGTCGACCGACAGGGTGTGAGGCACGATCTCTGAATAGACACCTGCCTCACGGACGCGACGGGCGATGAGTTGGGCGTACTGGGCGCCGAAGTCGACGACCAGCACGAGCTCGCGGAACCGATCCATGGGCGGGAGTGTATTGGCCGCTGCTGACGCTTCCCGACCGGTGACAGGGGAAGCGCCGATGTGGCCGACAGGCCCGGACGTGCCAGGCCCGGCGGATGCTTCCCCTAGGCTGCGGTGCACGGATCGTGAGAACGGAGCACCATGTCGCGGCTGTTCGAGTTGCTGTCCGCAGCTCGCGCGCGTTTCGCCGAGGATCTGGACACCGCGATGC
>JBDHZQ010000049.1:0-18037 GCA_039811945.1 Propionibacteriaceae bacterium | reverse complement strand
TTCGCGTCCGGGGTCAGCAGGGGTCGCAACGCAGCGCTCGCTGCCGTCGACACGCCGTACGTACTGGTCTGCGACGACGACCTGGTCTTCACCCACGCCTCGCGCTGGGAGCGGGCCGTCGACTACCTCGAACGGAACCCCGACGTCGACGGGGTCGTCGGATTCCTCGTCGAACTGCCTCGGTGGTATTCGATCGCCTTGGACGAGAGCTCTCTCGTGCTGCCGCATCGGCCACCCCTCAGGCCGGACGGAGATCTGATCGACGGCTTGCACGTCGCCGTCTTCCCGCCGCAGATCTACCTCGCCCGTACCGCAAGCATTCGCAGCATCGGTTGGAGCGATCCGCTGAAGGTCGTCGACCACAGCGACTTCTTCGCCCGGGCGTCAGGTGAACTCGTGTTCGTCCGGGATCCCACCATCGTTGTCTACCACGCGCGGACACCGTGGAACCGCTTCTACACCTCGTTTCGGGAGAACGTCAGCCCCGACCTGGCGTTGCTCGGTCGGCTGGGCTCGTCGCAGGAATAAGTCAGCGCTGACCGCGCAGTCGTCTGACCGCGGTCCGCGCGTCGTTGACGATTCGGGCCTCTGCACCGAAACGCGAGAGGTACGGCGACCGCGACGCATACCGCTCGTGGTAGGTCGTCAAGTCCAGGCTCTTACGCTCGGAGAACTCCGGCCGACGTGACGTCGTCCCCATGTGCGTCACGATGCGGGGACCGACGAACCAGTAGTTCCGCTTCGCCTGCTGGGCGAACTGCCAGTCGTCGCCGCACCAGATCACCAGGTCGTCGGGGATGGGTACCCAGTCCTCGCGTGCGAGAAAGAACAGGACGCCGTACCCGGGGGTGCGCTCGTAGGCAGGAAGAAACAGCGGTCGTCGGGATCTCCCCTCGCGCAGGCAGGCTGAATGAGGGCCGATCATTCCGACGCGCCGGTTCAGCCGCGCGTCGACGGCATCGAGCAGCGGAGGTGGGAACAGGATGTCGTCGTTGCTGATCACGAGCTTGTCGAATCGCGCCAGGCTGGCCCCGAGATTCCACGACGGGTTGACGAAGAGGTTGGTCGGCTGATTCAACACCCGGATCTTCGCTCCGACCAGGTCCAGCGGTTCCGGGGCGTTGTTGACGACCACAATTTCGCCGACCAACGGATGGTCGTGGTAGAGAGCGACGAGCGGTTCGAGGTACGGCGACATCTGCAAGGTGGGCACGACGACGCTGAACATAGGCGAAACCTAGCTGTGCTTGACTGCGCGGCTCCAGAGTCGCCGCGCTATCCCTGAGCGCTCTTGAAGCTCAGGTCTTCCTCCTCCCCCCGCGACGAGGGCCCTGGCTCGTGGTTGGTCTTGGTCTTCGTCGCGGTTCTCGTCGTCCAGACCTGAGCGCGCTCGGGATGTCGTGGTGGCGTTGGTCGTTTGAGGTCTCGATGAACCCGGGGCGCTTTCGTCGCGGTTCTCGTCGTCCAGACCTGAGCGCGCTCCGGATGTCGTGGCTGTGTGCCGTCGGCCGGCTCCGGGTGTGTGCCCTCGATGGGTGGGTAACGCTCGTCCCGCGGTGCGGCGCGGAAGGCCTCAGTCAGAACAGCTAGGCTGTCCTGGGCTCGCCGGGAGGCGGCGCATCTGCACATCGACGTTCGAGGACACATGGACTTCACAACCCTGGCCCTGATGGCTGCTCTCTTCATCGGCGGGTACTTCATCCTGATCCGCCCCCAGCAGAAGCGAGCGAAGGCACAACAGGAGTTGCTGTCGAAGCTCGAGGTCGGCACACGCGTCCTCCTGAACAGCGGGATCATCGGCACGATCAGGCATCTCGGCGAGCGTCAGGCTGTCGTCGAAGTCTCACCCGGCGTCGAACTCACCCTCCTGCGGCAGGCGATCGTCCGCCCGACGAAGCCTGACGAGGAAGAGTTCGAGTACGCCGACGAGGCCGAGCACGACGAGCCGGCCGCTGCCGAGGCTTTCGACTCCTACCCCGTTCCCGACACGGCCGCCGAACTGATCGACCCTCCTGCGACGCCAGAGTCGAACGAGTTGCCCGATGCCGGCGACGACGCCCAGCCGGAGAAGCGGGGCTGACTTCGGTATGGCAGTCGCGTCCTCGCGGCGTTCGCACCCGGGGCGAACGCTGATCGCATTCTTCGTCGTCATGGCGGGCCTGTTCGGCCTGATGGCGCTCTCCAAGACTTGGTCGCCGAAGCTCGGCCTGGACCTGCGTGGTGGCACCACGATCACGCTGACCGCGCGCAATACGTCAGGGTCGGGGAGCATCGACGCCTCGAGCCTCGAACTCGCCCGCACGATCATCCAGCAGCGCGTGGACTCGATCGGCGTCGGCGAATCCGAAGTGACGACATCGGGCGGCAATCAGATCCAGGTCTCGGTGCCGAACGTCCAGCGGGACGAGTTGGTGGCCATGGTCGGCCAAACTGCTCGGCTGGAGTTCCGCGCGGTCTACCTCACCGAATCGACCGCGGCCGCGCCTGCCGCCGATCAGGCTGTGGCTCTGCCGGCCGTACCCGACCTCGGCACGCCCCGGCCGACCGCGCCCGCGTCACCGGTTCCGACGGGTACGGCAGAACGCAAATCCCGCCTCGCCGAGCAACTGAAATGGGTGCCGAGCGAGGCTGACCAGGAGGACTTCTCAGCCTTCTCCTGCGGCGATGCGTTCCCGTCCGTGATCGACCAGCCCCTGATGGCGTGCCTGCGTGAAGACCTGGCCACGAACGGCAACGAGAAGTACCTGCTCGGCCCTGTCTTGCTGGAAGGCGACCTGCTGACCAAGGCCAGCGCAGGCGTACCCCAGAACCAGTTGAACTGGATCGTCCAGCTGAGCTTCAACCAGCTCGGCGCGGACCTGTTCAACGACGCCACTACCTACTTCGCCACTCAACAAGACCCGATGAACCGGTTCGCGATCGTGCTCGACGGCAAGGTGATCTCAGCGCCGTCGGTCTCGGCCGCCATCGCGGGTGGCAACGCGGAGATCAGCGGCAACTTCACGCAGAAGTCCGCGACCGACCTCGCCAACGTGCTCAAGTACGGGGCCCTGCCGCTCACCTTCGAGGTGTCCAGTGTCGACAACGTGTCGGCCACGCTCGGCGCCGACCAATTGCGCGCCGGACTCATCGCAGGCCTGATCGGCTTGGCGTTGGTGATCGGATACTGCTTCCTCTACTACCGCGGCCTGGGTCTCGTGGTCGTGGCGTCGCTGGCCGTCGCCGCGGTGTTGACGTACGAGTTCATGGTTCTGTTGGGCAGTTCGATGGGATTCGCGCTCAGCTTGCCCGGCATCGCGGGCGCCATCGTCGCGATCGGCGTGACCGCAGATTCGTTCGTCATCTACTTCGAACGCATCCGAGACGAAGTCAGGGAAGGCCGAAGCATCCGTACGGCAGTCGAAACCGGCTGGCTCAAGGCGCGGCGCACGATCGTGGCCGCCGACGCGGTGTCGCTGCTCAGCGCCGTCGTTCTGTTCATCCTGGCGCTGGGCGCGGTCAAGGGCTTCGCCTTCACCTTGGGCCTGACCACGCTGATCGACATGGCGATCTGCTTCTTCTTCACCAAGCCACTCATGACCTTGCTCGCCAAGACCAGGTTCTTCGGCACCGGCAAGAAGGGGTCCGGTTTCGACGCCGAGCACCTCGGCGTCACGCAGCTCCGTCCGACCGCCCGTGCGCGCGTGAAGGAGGCCTGACATGGCGACCACTCCTGCCAAGGACCGTGTGACCAGCGCCGAGGCGGCCGCGACGTCCGGCGTCAAAGCCAAGTCGATCGCCCACCGCCTCTACACCGGCGACATCTCCTACGACTTCATCGGCAGGCGCAAGGTCTGGTACGTCGTGTCGGGGATCCTGCTGGCGGTGTCCCTGCTGGCACTCCTCGTGCGCGGACTCGACCTCGGCATCGAGTTCCGGGGCGGCTCCGATTTCCAGGCTCCGACGCAGGTCACGAGTTCGACCGTGTCCGAGGTACGACAGGCCGTACTGTCGACCGGCCTGCCGAACCTCGACTCCACGACGGTGACGACGATCGGTAACGACAAGGTACGGGTGCAGACCCGATCTCTCGAAGTCGCCGAGCAGACGGCGGTTCGAGGCGCGATCGCCAAGCAGGTGGGCGTCGCCCCGGACCAGGTGGCGTACCAACTGATCGGCGCCTCGTGGGGGCAGCAGATCACCCAGAAAGCCGCGATCGCCCTCGTTGTCTTCCTGGTTCTGGTCGGCCTCCTGATCTGGATCTACTTCCGAGACGCCAAGATGTCGATCGCCGCGCTGGTCGCGCTCGCCCACGACCTGGTCGTGACGGTCGGTGTCTACGCGCTGGTCGGCTTCACGGTCACCCCGGCGACGATGATCGGCGTGCTCACGATTCTCGGCTACTCGCTGTACGACACGGTCGTCGTGTTCGACAAGGTCAGAGAGAACGTGGCCGAGATGGAACAGCAACGGGTGACGTACTCCGAAGCTGCCAATACCGCGGTGAACCAGGTGCTCGTCCGCTCGCTCAACACGACCGTGATCGGTGTCCTTCCGGTCGCTGCGCTCCTCGTGGCCGGCGTGTTCGTGCTGGGTTCAGGCCCGCTGGAGGATCTGGGCCTCGCGCTTTTCGTCGGCATGATCGTGGGCGCCTATTCCTCGATCTTCATCGCGACTCCGCTGCTGGCGCAGATCCGCGAGCGTGAACCCGGGATGGCTCAACACCGTCAGCGGGTGTTGCGTCGCCGTGAATCCGCCAAGCAGAAGGCGTCGGCGCGGGCGATGGTGGACGTTCCCGTGGAGACGACGGCGGCCGAGAAACCGTCGGCAGGGCCTGCCGTACCCGTCGTCACGACGGTCTCGGCCACGTCGGCTCCGCTCGCCGGCGTCGAGCCGTACGATGCCGACGCGATCGAGGACACGACCGCCTCTGCCGACGACACGTTCCCCCAGTCTGCGACGCGGCGACAGCCGACGAAGTCGTCCCGCGCCCAGCGCAAGTGAAAGGACGGACCGCCATGGCTCCCACCACCCACGCGGAGCGCGTCGACCTCGTCGCCTCGTTGATCCGCGACGTACCCGACTTTCCCAAGCCCGGTGTGACCTACAAGGACATCACCCCGTTGCTCGGCAACCACGCCGGCTACCAGGCGTCCATCGACGCGTTGGTCGAGTTGGCTCCGGCGGACATCGACGTGGTGGTGGGGATGGAGGCCCGTGGCTTCTTCTTCGCGGGGCCGGTGGCGCTGGCGCTGGGGGCCGGTTTCGTCCCCGTCCGCAAGCCTGGAAAGCTGCCGATGGACGTCTACAGCCAGTCGTTCGCCCTGGAGTACGGCTTCGACACCCTGACGGTTCACCAGGACGCGATCTCGCCCCACGCGAAGGTCATGGTGATCGACGACGTGCTCGCCACTGGTGGCACGGTGGGGGCGACCGCAGCTCTGATCAAGCAACTCGGTGCCGACCTCATTCACGTCTCCGTGGTGATGGAACTCGGCTTTCTCGGCGGTCGGCAGCGTCTGCTGGACCAGGGAATCACGGGAGTCACTGCCCTCATCACGGTCTGAGGTCTGCAACCCCGACCACGGTCCTACACTGGTCCACCTAGTAGGAGTGGAGGGACGTGGCCGATTCGGTGATCTCGGGGCCCCCGGTGGTGTCTGACGACGACGCCGTACCCGCGACCCCTGCCGTACCCGCCCTGCCGCGCACAGCGACCGGTCCCGAACAACCTCGTCTGAGGATGCGCCAGCGCATCGCCCGCTGGACTCTGCCCCGAGCGCCGCAGTCGGTCGTGTTGGAACCGCTGTTCAACGTCGTACGGCAGAACCACCCGAAGGCGGATCTCGCCCTCCTCGAGCGGGCGTACCGGACGGCCGAGCGCTACCACCAAGGCCAGACCCGCAAATCCGGCGACGCCTACATCACCCACCCGCTGGCCGTGACGACGATCCTGGCCGAACTCGGCATGACCGAGCCGACGCTCGTGGCTGCCCTGCTCCACGACACGGTCGAGGACACGGCGTACACGATGAAGGAACTCGAGGCCGACTTCGGCTCCGAGGTCGCCGGCATGGTCGACGGGGTGACCAAGCTCGACAAGGTGCAGTACGGCGACAACACCCAGGCCGAGTCGCTGCGCAAGATGATCGTCGCGATGAGCAAGGACATCCGGGTCCTGGTCATCAAGCTCGCCGACCGGCTCCACAACATGCGGACGTTGGGTTCTTTGCGCCCAGACAAGCAGAACCGCATCGCCAAGGAGACGCTCGAGATCTACGCGCCGCTAGCGCACCGCCTCGGCATGAACACGATCAAGTGGGAGCTGGAGGACCTCGCGTTCTCGACGATGCAGCCCAAGGTGTACGACGAGATCGTTCATCTGGTGGCCGAGAACCAACCCCGCCGCGAACGGTTCCTGCAGGAGGTCATCGACACGATCACCGGCGATCTGGCCGCCGCGCGGATCCCGGCGAAGGTGTACGGCCGACCCAAGCACTACTACTCGATCTACCAGAAGATGGTCGTCAGAGGGCGCGAGTTCTCCGACATCTACGACCTGCTCGGGCTTCGGATCATCGTCGAGGACACGTCCGACTGCTACTCGGTGCTCGGTGTCGTGCACGTGCGGTGGCAGCCCGTACCCGCCCGAGTCAAGGACTACATCGCGATCCCGAAGTACAACATGTACCAGTCGCTCCACACGACGGTCATCGGTCCCGAGGGACGCCCGATCGAGTTCCAGATCCGCTCGAACGAGATGCACCGCAAGGCCGAGTACGGCGTCGCGGCCCACTGGAAGTACAAGGAGAACCCCTCGTCCAGTTCGACCCCGAGCGCGTCGGAGCTGTCGTGGGTGCACGAGCTGTCGAAGTGGCAGAAGGAGACCGCCGACCCTCAGGAGTTCCTGGAGTCGCTCACGTTCGACCTCACGAGCAACGAGGTGTACGTCTTCACGCCCAAGGGCGACATCCTCGCCCTTCCCGACGGGGCGACGCCGGTGGACTTCGCCTACGCCGTGCACACCGAGGTGGGCCATCGATGCGTCGGGGCCCGGGTCAACGGCAAGTTGGTCAGCCTCGACAGCAAACTGACCAACGGCGACACCGTCGAGGTGATGACTCAGAAGTCGATCGACGCGAGCGGCCCGTCACGTGACTGGTTGACCTTCGTGGCCAGCCCACGGGCTCGTCAGAAGATCCGCCAGTTCTTCAGCCGCGAACGCCGAGAGGAATACATCGACAAGGGCCGTGAGGCGCTGGCCCACTCGTTGCGCCGTTCGGGGATGCCGCTGCAGCGGTTGCTGACCATCCAGAACCTCACCGGCTTGGCGACCGAGTTCCGGTACGCCGACGTGCCCAGCCTCTACGCCGCGATCGGCGAAGGGCACGTGGGTGCCCAGCACGTCGTCGACCGGCTGATCGCGACCCAGGGGACGCCCGAGGATGCCGCGGAGGAGACGTTCGAGGACCACCCGGTCCACCAGCGCCACCGCCGCCCGGCGCAGACCGACGTCGGCATCGAGGTCCACGGCGACTCGTCGATGTGGGTCAAGTTGGCTCGCTGCTGCACGCCCGTGCCCGGCGACGACATCATCGGCTTCGTCACCCGCGGTCAGGGGATCAGCGTCCATCGCCGGGACTGCACGAACGCCGAAAATCTGCTCGGTTCGCCCGATCGGATCGTCGAGGTCAGTTGGTCGGCGTCGGCGCAGGGCGCGTTCCTGGTCAGCGTCTACGTGGAGGGGCTGGACCGGACAGGCATGCTGGCCGACTTGTCGAGCACCCTGGCCGACGAGAAGCTCGGGATCGAGTCGGTGTCGATCCAGACGGGCAAGGACCGCGTGTTCCGTGGCACCTTGTCGTTCGAGACCCCCGAGGCTTCGCATCTGGCGCACATCATGAACCGGTTGCGCAAGCTTCCGGGCGTGTACGAGGTACGGCGAGTCCGCAGCTGAGCGGGCGCTCCTTCGAATCGGCCGCCCTTCGCACCAGGCGTCAGCTCGTGAAGTCCTCGAGCGTCTTCGAGGTCTGGTCGAGCCAGGACGAGTAGGTGTCGATCGACCGCTTCAACTCCGTCGCTGCCTTCGTGTCGCCCTTGGCCTCGGCCTTGGCCAACTGGGCTTGGAGCTTCGTGATTTGGTCGCTCAGGAGGTTGGCCGTACCGGTGGCACGTTCCCGGGTCTGCGGATCGGTGCGACGCCATTCGGCTTGCTCGGCTTTGCGGATCGCCTCTTCGAGCGCCCGGACCCGGTTCTCGAGCGGCCTGATCTGCTCACGTGGCACCTTGCCGTGGGTGTTGTAGGCCGTGAGGAACGTGCGGAACTGCTGGCGGGCCGCCGACACGTCGCCGACCGGCAGGATCTCCTTCTCGGCGCCGTCGAGCAGTTCCTGCTTGGCTTTGAGGTTGCCCCCGAACTCGGCATCCTGCTCGTCGAACGCTGCGGTCCGGCGGTTGAAGAAGTCGTCCTGAATGCCCCGGAACTCCGCCCACAACTGGTCGTCGACCTCACGTGGGGCCACGCCGGCTTCCTTCCAGCGGGTCATGAGACCACGGAACGATCCGGCGGTGGCACCCCAATCTGTCGACTGAGCCAGCTGCCGCGCTTCGGCGATGATCGCTTCCTTCGCGACGCGAGCTTCGTCACGCTTGGCTGCCTGGTCGGCGAACTGCGCCTTCCTGCGCCGGGTGTACGTCGTGCGCGCCGCCGAGAACCGGTGCCACAGTTCGTCGTCGGTGGAGCGGTCGATCCTGGGCAGCGCCTTCCACTCGTCGAGCAGGGAGCGGAAACGATTGACCCCACCGCGCCAGTCGTTGCCCGCGGCGAGCTTCTCGGCCTCGGCGACCATGGCCTCTTTGGCTGCCCGGGTCGCATCGTGTTGCTTGGCGCGTTCGGCCTTGCGGGCCTGGGATGCCTCCGCCAAGGCCGGGCCCAAGGCCTCCAACCGGGCCAGCAGTCCGGCCAAGTCCCCGACCGCGTTGGCGTCGGTCACGTTCGCGCGCACCGAGGCGATGGCCTTGCGAGCGTCGTCGGGCCCGAGGGCGCCGCGGCGAATGCGTTCTTCGAGAAGCCCCACCTCGGTGTCGAGAGCATCGAATCTGCGCGTGAAGAAGGCCAACGCTTCGTCGGCGGGCACTCCGGGGATCTGACCGACACTGCGTTCGCCGTCGGGCGTGAGGACGTAGACGGTGCCGTCGTCGTCGACGCGCCCGAACGTGGCCGGTGGTTCTCCCGCAGTCATGGGCCCTATCTTGCCCGATAGTGTCGCGTGCGTGTTCAGCGAGTCGTTTCCGGCCGGGCCTTGGCAGGCGAACTGTTACATCGTCGGCGCCGACGGCACCGACGAGTGCGTCGTGATCGACCCGGGCATGCACGCCGCGGCGAGTCTGGAGAGGCTGCTGGACGGCACGGGTCGTCGGCCGGTGGCTGTCGTGCTGACCCACGGCCATCTCGACCACGTGGCCGACACCGCCCAGGTCGCGGATCGGCACGGGCTGGCCACCTATATCCACCCTGCCGACCGGCACCTGTTGACCGACCCACTCGCCGGGATCGGACCCGCGCTCGCCGACCTGGTCACCACGATGTACGGCACCACGACCCTGGCCGAGCCGGCCGTCGTACGGGAGCTCACCGACGGACAGACCCTGGACCTCGCAGGCCTCTCCTGGCTGGTGCAGCACGCGCCGGGCCACACGCCTGGCTGCGTGGCGTTGACCGCAACCGACGGCGACGACTCGGCCGTGTACGCCGGAGACGTCCTGTTCGCGGGCTCGATCGGCCGGATGGACCTGCCGGGCGGTGACCCCGCGGACATGGTGACGACGCTCACCGAGGTCGTCCTACGCTGGCCCGACGACCTGGTCGTCCGCCCTGGTCACGGGCCGGCCACGACGCTCGGTCGTGAGCGGGCCACCAATCCGTACCTGCAGCCACGCTTCCTGGAGGTCTCCCTGTGAGCCGTCCCCGCCCGATCTCCGGGTTTCCCGAGTTCCTGCCCGCCCAACGGCAGGTCGAGCAGCACGTGCTCGACAGCCTGCGGGCCACGTTCGAACTCCACGGGTTCGTCGGGATCGAGACGCGGGCCGTCGAGCCGATGTCCCAGCTGGCCCGCAAGGGGGAGATCGACAAGGAGATCTACGTCGTCCGACGACATCAGGGAATCGTCGACGGCACGCCCGACCGCGACGATCTGGGCCTCCACTTCGACCTGACCGTGCCGTTCGCCCGGTACGTGCTGGAGAACTCCGGGCACCTGACGTTTCCGTTCCGTCGCTACCAGATCCAGAAGGTCTGGCGAGGGGAGCGGCCTCAGGACGGTCGCTACCGCGAGTTCACCCAGGCCGACATCGACATCGTCGGCGAGAACGTGCTGGCCGCCCATCACGATGTCGAGATCCCGATCGCCATGCTCGACGCCTTGGAACGCCTGCACGAGAGCATCGGTCTGCCGCCTGTGCTGATGAGGGTGAACAATCGCCAGGTGTCGGAGGGGTTCTATCGCGGCCTCGGGATCGAGGAGCCGGCCGGCATCCTTCAGCGGGTCGACAAGCTCGGCAAGATCGGGCCCCGGGCCGTCGGCGAGTTGCTCACGACCGAATTGGGCCTCACCCATGCGGTAGCCGACAAGATCCTCGCCCTGGCTGGGATTCAGAGCTTCGACACGTCGTTCGTCGACGAGGTGCGGGCGTTGGGGGTACGGCATGAACTCCTCGACAGCGGGTTGGGTCTGCTGGGCGAGGTCGTCGCTGCAGCCCGCGCGTTCGTTCCGGGGCGGATGATCGCAGACCTGTCGATCGCCCGCGGTCTGGACTACTACACCGGCACGGTGTACGAGACCTCCCTGGTCGGTCACGACGGGCTGGGATCGGTCTCGTCGGGCGGCCGGTACGACCAACTCGCCTCGGACGGCAAGGTGACGTATCCGGGCGTGGGGATCTCCCTGGGCGTCAGCCGGTTGCTGGTTCCCCTGCTCAACAAGGGAAGACTCCGCGCGAGCCGGTCGGTGCCGACCGCCGTGCTGGTCGCCGTCGACGACGAGGAAAGCCGGCCCGCCGCCATGGCGGTCGCCCAGGTGTTGCGCCAGCGCCAGGTGCCCGCTGAAGTCGCTCCCCGGGCCGATCGGTTCGGCAAGCAGATCCGCTACGCCGACCGGCGCGGCATCCCGTACGTCTGGTTCGGCGGGACCGACGGTGAGGTCAAGGACATCCGCAGCGGAGACCAGAGCCCAGCCGACGCGACCGCTTGGCTCCCGCCGACCGACGACCTCGCCGTACGTGTCGAGGGTCACTGGGACGACTGAACTCGGTCGAGCCGTACCCGTCGGAACCCCTAGGATTCTTCGGACCCCTGAATTGCCGGGGCGCACCGAGAGGGAGACCCATGATCCGTACCCACGAGGCCGGAACACTGCGAGCCGAGCATGCGGGCCAGACCGTGACGCTGGCCGGTTGGGTGGCCAAGCGGCGTGACCTCGGCGGAGTGGCATTCCTCGACGTGCGCGATGCGAGCGGGTTGGTTCAAGTCGTCGTGCGCGACGAAGTGTTGGAGGCCAGCGGCGCGCACCAGTTGCGCAACGAGTACTGCATCGCCGTGACCGGGGAGGTCGAGATCCGGCCGGAGGGTACGGCGAACCCGAACCTGGCGACCGGCGACGTCGAGGTGAACACGGTCAGCCTCGAGGTGCTCAACGCGTCTGCGCCGTTGCCGTTCCAGATCGACGAGCGGGTGACGGTCGGTGAGGAGGCGAGGCTGCGCTACCGCTACCTCGACCTGCGTCGGCCCGACCCTGCGGCGGCGATCCGCCTGCGGTCGCAGGTCAGCGCAGCGGCGCGAAAGGTGCTGGGAGAGCGTGACTTCGTCGAGATCGAGACGCCGACTCTGACCCGGTCCACGCCGGAAGGTGCTCGCGACTTCGTCGTGCCGGCGCGGCTGGCGCCAGGCTCCTGGTACGCGCTGCCGCAGTCTCCCCAGTTGTTCAAGCAGTTGCTCATGGTCGCCGGCATGGAGCGCTACTACCAGATCGCCCGGTGCTACCGCGACGAGGACTTTCGCGCCGACCGGCAGCCGGAATTCACCCAGCTCGACATCGAGATGAGTTTCGTCGACCAGGACGACGTGATCGAACTCGCCGAGGCGATCGTCACCGAGATCTGGCGCCTCAAGGGCGTCGAGGTGGGGGCTCCGTTCCCGCGGTTGACGTACGCCGAGGCGATGGCGAGGTACGGCTCCGACAAGCCCGACCTGCGGTTCGACCTCGAGATCACCGACATGACCGAGTACTTCAAGGACACCTCGTTCCGCGTGTTCCAGGCGCCGTACGTCGGAGCCGTCGTGATGGCTGGTGGAGCCTCTCAGGCGCGCCGGACGTTCGACGCCTGGCAGGAGTGGGCCAAGCAGCGGGGTGCGAAGGGTCTGGCGTACGTCACCATCAGCGAGGACGGCGAGCTGGGCGGCCCGGTGGCCAAGAACCTGTCCGACGCAGAGCGTGAGGGCCTGGGTGCCGCGGTCGGTGCCCAACCCGGAGATTGCGTGTTCTTCGGCGCGGGCCCGACGTCGTCGTCGCAGTCGTTGCTCGGGGCCACCCGGCTGGAGATCGGCCGCAGGCTCGGCCTGCTGGACGCCGACGGTCACTCCTTCCTGTGGGTCGTGGACGCACCGCTGTTCAAGCCGGTGTCGGAGGCCGTGGCCGAGGGCGACGTCGCGGTCGGCGAAGGGGCCTGGACGGCCGTCCACCACGCATTCACCTCGCCGAAGCCCGAATGCCTCGATACGTTCGACACCGATCCGGGCTCGGCGCTCGCCTACGCCTACGACATCGTCTACAACGGCAACGAGATCGGCGGCGGCTCGATTCGAATCCATCGTCGCGACGTCCAGGAGCGGGTGTTCAAGGTGATGGGGCTCACCGCCGACGAGGCTCAGGAGAAGTTCGGGTTCTTGCTCGATGCCTTCGCGTTCGGCGCTCCGCCCCACGGCGGGATCGCGTTCGGCTGGGACCGGATCGTCGCGCTGCTCGGCCGGTACGAGTCGATCCGGGATGTCATTGCGTTCCCGAAGTCCGGCGGCGGTTACGACCCGCTCACCGGAGCACCTGCGCCGATCAGCGCCCAACAGCGCAAGGAAGCCGGTGTCGACGCCAAGCCCCGCGCACCTCAAGCTCCGGCTGCGACCTGAGTCGCACCAGCGCGAAGGTCCCGCCCCCAGCATGGGGACGGGACCTTCGGCTTGTCGATGGACCTACTCCTGCGGCTCCTCGGCGAGCTGGCCGTACAACCGACGCCGAAGCTCGGCGAGCTGCACGCGAGCGGCCTCGATGGCCAACTCGTCGCGGGTGGCGCTGATCGCCTTGAGAGCCAAGGCGAGTTGGCCGTACTCGGAGAAGAGGTCGCGGGTCGCGTCGGAGCGGTGCGCGCCTTCCCAGCGCTCCCACGGGCGAGGTGCACCCTCGGCAACTTCGGGAGCCTGCCGCCCCGCGTCGGTCAACTCGTAGGCCTTGGCGCCGTCGAGGTCGACCTCGCGAACCAGGCCCTCGTCTTCGAGCTGGTTGAGCGCGGGATAGATGGCACCCGGGCTGGGTCGCCACTCGCCCCCGGTGCGCTCACCGAGCTCGGAGATGATCTGGTAGCCATTGCGGGGCGATTCGGCCAGGAGCTGCAGGACCGCTGCGCGGACGTCTCCGCGTCGTGCTCTGCCGCGCCCCGGACCGTGACCGAACGGACCTCCGGGACCGAACGGCCCTCCCGGACCACCCGGACCGAACGGACCGCCGGGCATCGGCGGCATCGGCGGGAACCCAGGCGGATTCATGCGCCGACGGCCGCGCCGCCCGCCTTCCTCGAAACCGCCGCCTGCGGCAGCAAAGCCTCGGGGACCTTCACCGCGTCCCCGACGACGGGGACCGAACTGTGGATCGAATTCGTTGCTGAACATGTCTGTTCCTCTCGATGGCGGGACGTGCGTCGACAGCAGGTGGGACCGCGCGAACTGCGCCATCGCTCAACCCGTCGACGTCAGCAGATGCTCACGTCCCTCGTGTGTTGATGTCTTCGTGATGTCGAGATGTTCGTCGTGACGTCTCGGGGCGGGCCCTGCTCCTGAGCCGTACGAGTCACTCGGTCGACGTACATAACGATATATCGAAAGAACTATCGACACAAGTCCTGAGAGGGACAAGTTTCCACCAGGGTTCAGCCGGGGGAGAGCTCCAACCCAGCGAAGAGGTCGTCGGCACCGTCGGGGTACGGCAGACCGGAGGCGAGCACGTACGACTCGCCGGCCACGTCGTACGACGCTTCCATGAGCTTCCAGAACGGCTCTTCCACGTTCACCTGAGAACGATGGGAGCGCAGGGCGGCGGACTTCTGCGGTCCGTACGGTGCAATCGGCACCCGCACGGCGACTCGGTCTTGGGGAGTCACCATGGGAGGGGGCTCCTGCTCGCCCTCGGGCACGCTCCATCCGAGGTCGATGCCCTGCTCCTGAGCGAGGCGGAGCACGACCAGCATGTCGTGGGCCCCGTACGTCACCCAGAGCAGCCGGGAGATCTGCCAGGGCTCGCCCAGGTCCAGGCGGTACCGAGCCGACGCGAGGGCGGCGGCGTACGTGGCGACCCGATGGGCTTGCACGTGGTCGGGGTGGCCGTACATGCCGAACGGATCGTAGGTGACGACGATCTGCGGGCGTCGGTCACGAATGACCTCGACCAGAGCCAACGACGCTTCGAGCAGGTCGGCATGCCAGAACGCCGTCTCGCTCGTGTCCTGCCGCGCCGACGCGATTCCCTCTGCCGTCGAGACCATGCCGGAGTCGTGATAGCGGCCGTCCCCGCCGAGCCGTACGTAGTCGGTGAGCCCCAGGGCCCGGGCCGCATCGTGCAACTCGTCGAGGCGATGGGCCGCCATGGTCTCGCCCGGCTTCAGGTGGACCAACTCGGCCGAGACGTTTTCACCCTCCTCGCCGAGGGTGCAGGTCACGAGAGTCACTTGGGCACCCTCGGCGCAGTAGCGCGCGATCGTGCCTCCCGTGTGGGACGACTCGTCGTCGGGATGGGCATGCACGAGGAGCAAGCGTCGATCGTTCACAGTCGGCTGCAACGTCGACCGTGAAGTTCACATTCCGTCCGCCGAACGCGCCCTCACGGCGGCATAGGCTCTGCTGCGATGACTGAGGACCTGTTCGGGCACGTCGACGAGCCAGCGCCTCGCGGCGGTTCGTTGGCGAACGTGCATGCCCTGTCGCCGTTGGCCGTACGGCTGAGGCCGACCACGCTTGACGAGATCGTCGGCCAGCAGCATCTGCTCGGGCCCGGCTCGCCGCTGCGTCGGCTGGCGGACGGGCAGCCGATGTCGGTGTTCCTCTGGGGTCCGCCCGGCGTCGGCAAGACGTCGATCGCCGCGGTCGTCTCCCAGACCTCTGGGGCCAGATTCGTCGAGTTGTCGGCAGTCACCGCCGGGGTCCGGGAGGTACGGGCCGAGCTCGACCTGGCCCGCCGGGAACTGGCCCGGGGCCGATCGACCGTGCTCTTCGTCGACGAGGTACACCGGTTCAACAAGGCCCAGCAGGACGTGCTCTTGCCGGCGGTCGAGAACCGGTTGGTCACGCTGATCGCGGCGACGACGGAGAATCCGAGCTTCTCGGTCATCGCGCCCTTGTTGTCGAGGTCACTGCTTCTGACCTTGAACCCCTTGTCGGAGCAGGATTTGGCGAGGCTGATCGACCGAGCCCTCAGCGACGACCGTGGGCTGCGCACACCTGCCCACCAGCCGTACCAGCTCGACCAGCCCGCCCGATCGGCCATCCTGCGGCTGTCGGGAGGCGATGCCCGGCGGGTGTTGACTTACCTGGAGGAAGCCGCGCAGGGCGCGACCGCGACCGGGGCTGACCTCATCACGACCGACCACGTCGAGCGTGCGGTCGACAAGGCTGCGGTGCGGTACGACGCCGACGGCGACCAGCACTACGACGTCATCAGTGCCTTCATCAAGAGCGTCCGAGGGTCGGACGTGCAGGCGGCCTTGCACTACCTGGCCCGGATGTTGGAGGCGGGTGAGGACCCTCGGTTCGTCGCTCGGCGGCTGATCATCCTGGCCAGCGAGGACATCGGAATGGCTGCGCCGTCGGTCTTGCAGACGTGCGTGGCCGCAGCGCAGGCGGTCCAGTTCATCGGTATGCCCGAAGCGCGGCTGACGCTGGCTCACGCGACGATCGCGGCGGCGACGGCGCCGAAGTCAAATTCGGTCATCCTGGCCATCGACGCGGCATCGGCGGACATTCGGGCGGGGCGGATCGGCCTCGTACCGGCCCACCTGCGCGACGCGCACTACGCCGGTGCCCAGAAGCTCGGGCACGGGCGCGGGTACGTGTATGCCCACGACCAGGCCCACGCCGTGGCCGCCCAGCAATACCTGCCTGACGAGCTTGCCGACGCGGTCTACTACCGGCCGACCACGCACGGCAACGAGGCCCAGATCGCCGACCGGGTGCAGGTTCTCGACGACCTGCTGGGCCGGCAGCGAAAGGAGTGATCGATGGCCATCGTGCCCGTTCCCCGTACCGCGAATCCGCTGCTGCGCTGGGGCGTCTGGCTGTCGGAGCGGATGACCGGCCGCGTGCTGGAGCCTGCTCGGCTCTTGGCGTGGTATCCGAAGGCCGCGATCGGCTTCGGAGTCATGGAGAGCCTGGTCGCCCATCGCGAGGGCCGGTTGACGGCCCGGGTGCTCCAGATGGTACGGCTGACGGCCTCCTTGGCGGTCAACTGCGCCTTCTGCATCGACATGAACGGTGCGGATCGCACCAGGAACCGGGTGACCGACGACGAGGTACGGGCGCTGGCTCAGCTCGCGTCGGGGCTGCCACCGATCTGGCCGGCGACCGTCACCGACCTGGAACGGATCGCTGCGACGTACGCGGCAGCGTTGTCTGCGACGCCTGCGATCCTCGACACCGGCGTGGAGCAGGCCGTGACCCAGACCTTCTCGCCTCGCGAGATCGTCGTCCTGGCGACGACCGCCGCCCAGGTCAACGCCTGGGCCCGGCTGATCCGTGGGCTGGACGTACCTCCCGCCGGTTTCTCCGACACCTGCCAGATCACCTCTGACCGGCCAGGGTCGCGGCGGCACCGATCGGGGGGATCGCGATAGCCTCGCCTGTGACAGGAGGACGATGACCATCACCGCGCCGGAAGCCACGAACCGTCGTTACATCGAGTTCGCCGAGACGTATCTGGCGCACAACTACCACCCGCTCGACGTCGTGATCGCCGAGGGCAGAGGCGCTTGGGTCACCGACGTCGAGGGCAACCGCTACCTGGACGCCTTGGCCGGCTATTCGGCGCTGAACTTCGGGCACTGCCACCCGCGGCTGGTCCAGGTCGCCCAGGAGCAGGTCGCGACGTTGACGTTGACGAGCCGGGCGTTTCACTCCGACGAGCTGGGGCTCTTCGCCCGAGACCTGTCTGATCTGTGCGGCAAGGACATGGTGCTTCCGATGAACTCGGGCGCCGAGGCGGTGGAGACAGCCGTCAAGGTGGCCCGCCGTTGGGGGTACGAGGTCAAGGGTGTTGCCCGCGATCAGGCCAACATCGTCGTCATGGGAGGAAACTTCCACGGCCGTACGACCACCATCGTGTCGTTCTCCACCGACCCCGTGGCCACCAACCACTACGGTCCGTACACCCCAGGCTTCCGGTTGGTGCCCTTCGGCGACGTGGAGGCCCTGCAAACGGCCGTCGACAGCAACACGGTCGCGGTGTTGCTGGAACCGATCCAGGGGGAAGCCGGCGTGATCATCCCGCCGAAGAAGTACCTCCGGGCCGTACGGCGCCTGTGCCACCGGGAGAACGTGCTCATGGTGGCCGACGAGATCCAGTCGGGGTTGTGCCGTACCGGGCGAACGTTCGCGTGCGACCACGAAGGCGTCGTCCCTGACATGTACCTGCTCGGCAAGGCCCTGGGCGAAGGCATCCTGCCCGTCTCGGCGGTCGGCGCCGACCAGGACGTGCTCGGCGTCATCACGCCCGGCTCGCACGGCTCGACGTTCGGCGGCAATCCGCTCGGC
>JBDHZQ010000048.1:0-18629 GCA_039811945.1 Propionibacteriaceae bacterium | reverse complement strand
GCGTCGTCGGCAGCCGTAGCGGTCCATGCGGCACCGATCATCACGATGGTCGCGAACAGGTTGAGCGACAGCATCAAGACGATGACCGGACCGAAGATGACAGCGGCTCGATTGGTGGAGAAGACACCGGTCAGGAAACCGGCGAAGTACTGCAACGCCGCCAGGCCCAGCGAACCGAGGAGCGCACCCTTGGCGACCGCGCGGAACGGGCGCTTCATCCTGGGCAGGACCGAGTACAGGTACACGAACAGCAACCAGCCGGTCAGCAGCGACACCACCACGCCGAGTACTGACGTCAGCACCGACGCGGCGGTGGACGTGCCGAGCCCCAGCAGCGAGAGCACCAGCTTTCGAGCCGCCGTGGCGACGACCGAGACCACGACGGTCAACCCGCCCAGCACCATCAGGCCGATCAGGATGCCGAGGTTCTTGAGGGTCTCGACGACGACGTTGCCGCCCCGAGGAGCGATGTCGAAGCTCTTGCGCCACATCGCATTCACGGCCTGTTTGAGGTTGGCGACCCAGCCGGCTCCGGCATAAGCGGCTGACAGGATCGCGACGATCCCGACCGCCTGCCAGTTCTCGAGCGTTTCCTTCACGACTGCGACGATCTGTTCGGCACTGTCCGCGTTCTGCAGTTGCGCGGTGATCAGATCCGTCGCCTCGCCCAGCAGGCTCGGTCGCAGCACGGTGAGCGTCATGCCGAGCAACGAGAACGCGAACATGATGATCGGCACCATGGCGAGCACCGAGAAGTACGTGATCGCCGCGGCGAACTGGTTGCCCAGTCGCCCAGTGAACCGTTCGACCGCCCGAAGGAGGTGGGCGATCCAGGGCACACGCTTCACGCGCTCGATCCAGGCCTTCACGGATACCTCCTCGGTCGCCAACGAGCCTAGTGAAACCACACGACCCCGTTACGCTTTCTTCCATGTCCTCACCTCTGTCCGGGCGGGTCGCGGTCGTCACCGGGGTCAGCCGCAGGAACGGCATCGGGTACGGCATTGCCACCCGACTCGCCGCCGACGGGGCCAGCCTGTTCGTCACCCATCGCCGGGCCCACGACGAAGCCCAACCCTGGGGCGGCGACGACCTGTCCGAAGTCTTGGCGGGACTCCGCGAGGCGCTACACCCGGGCGCTCGGCTCGACGAACTCGACGTCGACCTCGCCCAGCCTGAGGCTCCGGCCGCTGTGATCGCCCAGGCCGTGGAGTCGTACGGGCACGTCGACATCCTGGTCGCCAACCACGCCCTCAGTGGTTCGGACGGAGCGCTCGGCGAACTGACCGCCGACATGCTCGACCGGCACTGGGCGACCAATGCCCGCAGTTCGATCCTCCTGGCCCAGGCCTTCGCAGCCCAACACGACGGAAGCTCGACCGGGAGGATCGTGTTCTTCACTTCTGGTCAGGAGCTCGGGCCGATGCCGGGCGAGGTTGCCTACACAGCCTCCAAGGCTGCGATCGCCGGGGTGACCCTGACGATCGCCGACCAGCTCGCGCCGCTCGGGATCACGGTCAACTGCGTGAACCCTGGCCCGGTCGACACCGGGTATGCCGACGAGGAACTCCGCGCCAGCGTGGCCGGGATGTTCCCGCTGGGCCGCTGGGGTACGCCGGACGACCCTGCCCGGCTCGTCGCCTGGTTGGTGAGCGACGAGGGGCGTTGGATGACCGGTCAGGTCCTCAACTCCGAGGGCGGCTTCCGCCGGTGGGCCGGGCCACGGGGCTGATCAGTCCTCGTACGCCTCCGGCGGCGGGCACGAGCAGACCAGGTTCCGGTCGCCGTAGACGCCGTCGACCCGCGCCACGGCGGGCCAGTACTTATCTCCCCCGCGCCCGGCGACAGGTCCGGCCGTACGGCCGGCCGGATAGCCGGCCAAGGTACGGCTGTACGGGTGGGTCCATTCGTCGGCCGTCACGCGCGACGCCGGATGCGGTGCGTTGACCAGCGGGTTGTCGTCGGCCGGCCACTGGCCTGCCTGGACGTTCCGCGCTTCGGCGTGGATCGCGATCATGGCGTCGGCGAACCGGTCGAGTTCGGCGCGAGACTCAGATTCGGTCGGTTCGACCATCAGGGTGCCGGCGACGGGGAAGCTCATCGTCGGCGCGTGGAACCCGTAGTCGATGAGCCGCTTCGCCACGTCGTCGACCGTGACGCCGGTCTCCTTGGTCAAGGGCCGGAGGTCGAGGATGCACTCGTGAGCCACGAGACCGCCGTGGCCGGTGTAGAGCACGGGGTAGGTGTCGGCCAGGCGTTTCGCGACGTAATTCGCCGCCAGGAGGGCGCCTTCGGTCGCGGCCTTGAGCCCGTCGGGGCCCATCAACGCCAGGTAGGCGTACGTGATCGGCAGCACACCGGCTGAGCCGTACGGAGCCGCCGAGACGGCGCCCGTACCCTCGACCGAATGGCCCGGCAGGAACGGAGCCAGGTGTGACCGGACCCCGATCGGGCCGACGCCCGGCCCGCCGCCGCCGTGCGGGATCGCAAAGGTCTTGTGCAGGTTGAGGTGACTGACGTCGGATCCGAAGCGACCCGGCTGGGCCAGACCGACGAGAGCGTTGAGGTTCGCACCGTCGACGTACACCTGACCGCCCGCCTCGTGCACGAGGGCGCAGATCCGCGAGATCGTGTCCTCGAACACCCCGTGGGTCGAGGGGTAGGTCACCATGATCGCCGCCAGTTTGTCGGCGTGCTTGTCGATCTTCGCGGCCAGGTCGTCGAGGTCCACCGACCCGTCGGCCGCGGCCTTGACGACCACCACGCTCATCCCCGCGAGAGCCGCCGAGGCAGCGTTCGTGCCGTGCGCCGAGCTGGGGATGAGGCAGACGGTCCGGTGCTGGTCTCCGCGGGACTCGTGGTAGCGCTTGATCGCAAGCAGACCCGCGAACTCGCCCTGACTACCGGCGTTGGGCTGAACGCTGACCGCGTCGTACCCCGTCACCGCGCACAGCCAGTCCTCGAGTTCGCTGATCAGTTCGGCGTATCCGGTGGAGTCGGCCGACGGCGCGAACGGATGCAGGTTCGCGAAACCGTCGTACGAAATCGGCTCCAGGGCAGCCGTCGGGTTCAGCTTCATCGTGCAGGAGCCGAGCGGGATCATGCCCCGGTCGAGGGCGAAGTCACGGTCGGCGAGCGTGCGCAGGTAGCGCAGCAGTTCGGTCTCGGAGTGGTAGGCATTGAACACCGGGTGCGACAGGTAGTCGTCCGCCCGGTCGTGCCCGGCGAGGCTCGTCTGGCCGTCGGCGGGCGCGAGGACGCCGCCGAGCACCTGGGCGAGCGTCTGCAGGTTCTCCTCGGTCACGCCTTCGCCGAGCGACACCGCCAAGGCGTCGTCGTCGACCCGTCGCAGCAACAGCCCTTGCTCGTGCGCCGCGTCGACGAGGTTCGCCGCCTGCCCGGGCGCCTCGATCAGCACCGTGTCGAAGAACTGGTCATGCCGTACGGCCAAACCCGCCGATTGCGCCGCTGCCGAGACCCGGCGAGCCGACTCGTGCACGCTCAGTGCGATCTGCCGAAGGCCCCGGGGGCCGTGGTAGACGGCGTACATCGTCGCCGTCACGGCGAGCAGCACCTGCGAGGTGCAGATGTTGGAGGTGGCCTTCTCGCGGCGGATGTGTTGCTCGCGCGTCTGCAGCGCCAGCCGGTAGGCCTGGACTCCGTCGGCGTCCACCGACATCCCGACCAGACGACCAGGCAACTGACGTTCCAGGCCGTCGCGCACGCTGATGTAGCCGGCGTGCGGACCGCCGTAGAAGAGGGGGACGCCGAACCGCTGGGTGCTGCCCACCGCCACGTCGGCGCCCCACGAGGCCGGTGATTCCAGCACGGTCAACGCCAGCAGATCGCACGCTGCCACGACGAGTGCTCCGGCCGCGTGGGCAGCGTCAGCCAAACCCCGTAGGTCCTCCGGCCGGCGGAGGCTCCCGTCAGCCGCGGGTAGCTGGATCACGATGCAGGCCGCTCCGTCGAGATCGCCGTCCAAGTCGCGCTGTTCGACCTCGAGACCGATCGCATCGGTCCTGGTCCGCAGCACGTTGAGGCTCTGCGGAAGCAACCCGGGATCGACGACGCACCGGGTCCGGCGGGTGACACGTGAGGCCAACGCCACCGCCTCCGCCACCGCCGTCGCCTCGTCGAGCAGCGATGCGCCTGACGTCTGCAGGCCCGTGAGATCACTGCACATCGTCTGGAAGGTCAGCAGCGCCTCCAGACGGCCCTGGCTGATCTCGGGCTGGTACGGCGTGTAGGCGGTGTACCAGGCAGCGTCTTCGAGCACACTGCGCCGGATCACCGGAGGGGTCACGGTCTGCGAGTACCCCAGGCCGTACATCGGAACGGTCACGCGATTTCGGCCGGCGAGTGACTTGAGGCGTTGTTGCACGCCGGCCTCGGTCATCGCCGGCGGCAGAGATAGTGCCCCGTCGATCCTGATCTCGGCGGGCAGGGAGGTCGCGACGAGTTCCTCGACCGAAGCCACTCCGATGACGTCGAGCATCGCGGCTCGATCCGCCTCCGTCGTGCCGATATGACGTGCCGCGAAGACGGACTGCTGCTCCATGCGTTCAGCCTAGTGGTGAGCCTCGGCTGGGTCGCTTCGGGCCAGTCGGTGGTCGACTACCCGACCGCGCGGTTGGCCCGCCGCTGGGCCAGCTCGTCTCCGGGGTGTACGGCATCGGTCACCCGCTCGGCGGGCAGTTCGTACAAGGTGCCCTCGATGGACTTCCAGACGCCCCCGAGGGCGATGCCGAACATCCCCTGTCCACCCTTGAGGAGGTCGACCACCTCGTGGTCGGACGTGCATTCGTAGACCGAGACCCCGTCGCTCAACAGGGTGACCTGAGTGAGGTCTTCGACGCCCCGCGCGCGCAGATGGTCGATGGCGGTGCGGATCTGCTGCAGGGAGATCCCCGCGTCGATCAGCCTCTTGATGACCTTGAGGAGCAAGATGTCGCGGAAGCTGTAGAGGCGTTGGGTACCCGACCCGGTAGCGTCGCGCACTTCGGGTACGACCAGGCCGGTCCGAGCCCAGTAGTCGAGTTGCCGGTACGTAATTCCCGCCGCGTTGCAGGCCACCGGACCACGAAAGCCAATGTCGTCGGGAACCGGCGAGAAGCTGCCTTCGAACAGACTGTCCTGAGCTCGCTGCCCGGTCTTGGGGTCCACGTCGGCCTCATCTCTCGTCGTCCACGCCTGTGTAGTTTCAGTGGTGGGATTCCTCACGCTAAGCCCGAGGCTGTGCCTCGTCAACGACGTGAGGCGCAGTCGGCGTGGCGTTGACGGCCGCCGGTGGCGCCGCCCTCAGTTCAACACCGCCGTCTGACAGCCTCAACCCACAGATGAGACATCCGTCTGACTAGGGAGCTTGAGGGTTGTCGAAGTCCTCAGGGCTCACGTTGTCGAGAAACTCCCGGAAGGCCTCGACTTCGTCGTCGCTCTGGTGAGGAATCTCAACCCCAACTTCAGCTATGAGGTGTTCGTCGCCGTAGATCGGGGCGCCCATCCGCAACGCCAGCGCCACGGCGTCGGACGGTCTGGCGCTGATCAGGACCTGGTCGACCTCCAGGACAGCGAAGAAGGTGCCACCTGACACCTCGGTGATCCGCACCGACGTCAACCGGTGTCCGAGGTGGTCGAGGGTGTCGGCCATGAGGTCGTGGGTCAACGGGCGAGGCGGTTCGACCCCCTCGAGGGCGTTGGCGATGGCAGATGCCTCGGCGGGTCCGATCCAGATCGGGATCGCCCGGGTCCCTTCGACCTCGCGCAACAGCAACAGTGGGACGCCCGACGGCATCTCGATCCTGACCGCATGAACGACGAGCTCCCGCATGGTCACAGACTAACCCCGCTTTCGGCCGTCAATGATCAAGGGCCGACTGCATGAGGGCGGCATGCGCATGCATGATCAGCTGCATCACCTCGGCCGTACTCTCCCGGCTCTGAGGTCGCCGTACCGTCGCCACTGCTTGCTCGACCAGGCCCACTTCTCGCTCGGCCGCGATCTTCACAGCCCGCAGATGACGGGCGTCGATGCCGTACGACATGAGCCGCCGAGCCACGACCGCCAGAGTGAGCGATTCTCGACCGTAGAACGACGTGCCTCGCCGAGGCCTGATCACGAGTTGCCGCTCCAGTTCGACCAGCGTCGGCTCGGACAATCCGGAAGCGTCGAGCAGTTCCCGTCGTGAGAGCCGGATCGCCCGATTCGGACGAGCCTGCGTTGGCTCCTCGGCGACGTCTTCCGCCGGTGGCGAATCCGTGGGCGGCTGTGGCCGCGGGGTCTGGATCGGAGGCGGCTGCATGCCCTGGTCGATCAAGTCGAGGTGTTCTCGGATGACCTTCAACGGGAGGTAGTGGTTGCGCTGAGCGTTGAGGACGTACTTCAAACGCTCCAGGTCGTGGGTGGAGTAGCGCCGGTAGCCTGACGGCGCGCGTTCGGGTGAGAGCAAGCCCTCGGACTCCAAGAAGCGGATCTTGGAGATCGAGATGTCGGGGAACTCGGTCTGCAGGGCCTTGAGAACCTGGCCGATGCTCCTCAGCGGCTGCGCCATTACCCCAGCCTGTTGGGGCTCACATAGAAGACGAGCCGGTACTTCCCGATCTGCACCTCGTCGCCGGGACGCAACACGACGTCACCGTCGGCCAAGGCTCGGTTGACGTACGTGCCGTTGAGACTGCCCATGTCGGCGACGGTCATCTGTCCGCCGCCGCGCAGGAACTTCGCGTGGTGTCGAGACACGGTGATGTCATCGAGGAAGATGTCGCAGTCGGGGTGCCGGCCCGCGATGACCTGGTCGGAGTCGAGCAGGTAGCGCGCCCCACGATCCGGCCCCCGGAGAACGATCAGCAGCGCCGACCCTGCCGGCAATGCCTCGACGGCCTGGAGTTGGTCGCTCGTCAACTCCTCGATGCTCTGGTCGTACCCGGTGATCGGCTGGAGCAAACCTGTGTTGGTGTCACCGGTGTGCGCGCGCAGTCTCTCGCCGCAATTGGGGCAGAAGTTGGCGTCGCGCCCCGTCGGACTGCCGCATTTGGGGCACGTGGTCATCTCCGGCCTTTCCTCGTCGATCGGTCTGGGAGAACAGTCTAAGCCTTTCTTACGAACGTCTCAGGCTCCGACGTGTTCGGCGTACGCGTCCGCGTCGAGCAGGTCGTCGAGATCGGAGTCCGCCGACAACTCGACCTCGAACAGCCAGCCTTCGCCGTACGGGTCGGTGTTCACGGTGTCGGGCGCGTCGTTGAGGTGTTCGTTGACTGCCGACACCACGCCTGAGACCGGCGAGAACAGGTCGGAGACCGACTTGGTGGATTCCAGCTCGCCGCAGGAATCGCCCTCGGCGAGTTCTTCGCCGACAGTCGGCAGGGACACGTACACGATGTCGCCCAAGGCATCGGCCGCGTAGGACGTGATGCCCACGCGCACGGTGTCACCGTTGCCCGTCCGGACCCACTCATGCTCAGTGCTGTACTTCAGGTCTTCGGGAAAGCTCATGCTTGCTCAGCCTTTCATAGCGATTACGGAAGTGATTGTGTCGCATCCCTCGCCCGCTCGTCAGGCAGGGCGCGCATACTGGTTGGCCTTGACGTCGTGCAGTGAACTCACCACGACCGACGTCGGGCTCGAGATCGTCACCGAGCCCCCGACCTGGGTCGCCTGCACCTGGCTCACGACTCCGCCCCGGAACCGGGCGGCCTCCTCCAGGGCGTGGGCGTCGCCGATCACGTCGAACACGATCGGCCGCGTCACGGGCTTCCCGTCGGCCACCAGTCCTTGCGTGCCGTCGGCGAACCAGGTGGAGGCGACCACCCGGATCGAGTCGTTGATCTCGATCACCTCGGCACCTGCGTCGCGGAACTCCTCGACGGCATCGAGCAGCATCCCGGCCGTGACCTTGCTGTTGGGATCGAAGATCACGAGCCTGATCCCGGGGCCGCTCGCGGCCACGGTCCCGGCCAAGATCGAAAGGTTGTCCAGGCGCTTCTGAGCTTCCACCTGCGCCACCTTCGCCCGGTCGGCACCCGACTGCAATTGGTCACGGGTCACCTTCAGGTCGGCCAGTTCGGCATCCAGCTTGCGTGTTTCCTCGTTCGCGCTATCGAGCAACTGCACGAGGTCGGCGCGTCTGGCGTTGGTGTAGGGGTCGTCGGTCGTTCGATGGCCGACCTGGGCACCGACGGCCACCCCGAACACGAGCAGAATCGCAGCAAGGACAGCTTGACTCGCCGACGGCTTCAGAAACGCGCGAGCCATCTGGCGGACGTCCGGCCGCGGCTCGGGCGCTTCGCCGGTGCCGGCCTCCCCCGCGAGGGGTTCGGCGGTGGCTTCACGATCTCGGCGTTGTTGTGCGCGTACGGCGAAGAGGTGCTGATTGCTCACGGCCCGGCGAGCGCCCTGGGGACGTCGAGGTCGCTGTGCAGACGGGTCTTCGTCAGGCATGGAGCACCGCCCTCCTGATCGCCGCGGCGTTGTTGAAGATGCGGATCCCGAGCACGACCACGACTGCGGTCGACAGTTGCGTACCGACTCCGATCTGGTCGCCGACGAACACGATCGCCCCTGCGATGAGCACGTTGGAGAAGAACGACGTCGCGAAGACCCGGTCCGAGAACACACCGTCAAGCCAGGCCCGCACGGCTCCGAAGATCGCATCCAGGGCGGCGACGATCATGATCGGCAGGTACGGGGTGAGGACCTGCGGCAGGGAGGGCTCGAGCATGATGCCGAGCACGACTCCGAGAACGAGGGCGAGGATCGCTAGCACTGGATGCTCCTCAGGGGGCTTTCTTGGCCGACGTCACGGTCAGCCCGGGGTCGGCTTCGAGACGGAGGTCTCCCGACGTCGAGACGTCGTACTTCAGACCGTAGTTGGCCTTGGCGTCGGCCCACCAGGCCCCCCCGCCCGTGTCCGCGAAGCGGGCCGGCAACGTGCGAGGGTCTCCGATTGCTTCGACCTTGTACGGCCGCAGCAGCGAGCGGTAGTCGACGGTGATGGCGGCTCCGGCCCCACGGATGGCGGTCCTCGCGCTCAGCCGGTGACCGTTGATTGAGATCGCCTCGGCGCCGGCCGCCCACAGTCCGTTCGCGAGTTGCCGCAGGTCGACGTCGGTGACCCGGGATCCCGCTCCGTTGCCTGGATCGGCATCGTCGACGACGACCACGATCCCTGGGCCGCTGACGGCCTGCTGGCCGGCCACGGTCGCGAGCGTTTCCAGTCGCTGTTGTGTGGCCTGGTCGGTCAATTGACCTTGAAGATCGGAGATCTGACGTTCGAGGTTCTTCTGCTCCGTACGGCGATCCTCGTTCCCCTTCTCGACGTCCTTGACGCGGGCGATCAGTTCCTGGCGTTCCACCTCCACCGCCGGGGCGGCTCGAACCGTCGTGTGGGCCTGCACCGCGACCACGAAACCGACGACCAGGCAGACGACCGCGAGCACCCAGCGACCTCGCGATTTCGGGCTCTCCCCGCGGGCGGCCACGGCGCCGTACTCGGGTTCCAGGGCCGTCGCTTCGATCTGCTTGAGCAGGTCCATGCTCCAGTCGACGGGCCGGTCGGGCTGACGCCGCACCCGGTACGGCTTCATGCGGTCAGCCTGGGTGCCGACAGCAGTCGGAACGTCTGCTGGACGTAGAGCAGGCCAGCCCACCAATAGAGCCCGGTTCCCCAGAGCGCGAAGGCCCACCCGGCGATCCTGCAGACGTAGTCGACCGTGGTCGGACCGGCACCGAGCAGGACCAGAGGGAAGGCGTACAACAGATAGAACGTCGCCATCTTGCCCAGGTAATGGACGGGCAAGCTGGTGTAGCCACGGGTCTTCAACAGCGGCACGAGGAGGGCGAGCACGACGTCACGCGCGACCAGGACCACGACCAACCACCACGGGATGATCTCCCGGAGGGCCAGGCCCACCAGGGTCGCGGCGATGTAACAGCGGTCGGCGACCGGATCGAGCATCTGTCCCAGCCGTGACGTCTGATGCCACGTTCGGGCCAGGTAGCCGTCGAGCCAGTCGGTGAACCCGCCGACCATGAGCACGAACACAGCCCAGCCGTCTTCCTTGGGACCGAGGATCAGCCACAGGAACAACGGCACGCCGAGCAGCCGGACGAAACTGAGCACGTTGGGCAGGGTGAACACCCGATCGGTGTCGTACGGAACCCCTGCCACGGCTGACAGCCTAACCGCGTGAGCTATCGCTGCAGCGCAGGCCTGTCCACCCGGGTGGAACCGAGGGCGACGTCGTAGGCGTCGACGATCTGCGGTCCGATGACTGACCAGTCGTACCTGGCTGCCAAGGTACGGCCGCGCCGCTGGTCAGTGGTCGAACCGAGAGACGCCACGATTGCGTCCGCCAGGGACTCGGGGCTTCCGACCTCGGCGAGTCTGCCGACCGGTCCGCGAGCGTCAGCGAGTACGTCGACGAACGCCGGCAGTGCCGAGGCGACCACCTGGGCTCCCGAAGCGAGCGCCTCCAGGATCACGATCCCGAAGCTCTCCCGTCCGATCTGGGGGGCGACGAAGACGTCACTGGTGGCCAGCAACTCGTTGCGCTCTCGGTCGGAGATGGCCCCCACGTAGCGAACCTGTGAGGGGGCCGGCCAGGGCACGCCGGCACCAGCGATGACGATGTCGGCGTTCGGGAAGCGGGCCAGCACCTTCGGCACGGCGGCCAAGAGCACGCCGAGACCTTTGCGGGGCTCGTTGAGGCGGCCGACGAAACTGATCCTCGGTCCGTCGCCACCTCGCCATCGCCCCTGGTGGGGCCGCAGGTCGAAGTCGGCGACAGTGATGCCGTTGCCGACGATCCGCGGGTCCAGCCCGATGTGACGACGGACGACCTCGGCAGCGACGCGTGAGACGGCGATCCCGGCATCGATCCGCCGAATCGTGTCGGGCATCAGGTGCCGGGCCATCCGCATCGTGCGGGATCCCGGTGTCGCGGTATGGAACGTGGCCAGGATCGGCACCTCGGCGGCCCAGACCGCCAACACCGCGGCACTCGGCGTGATCGGCTCGTGCACGTGCAGCACGTCGAAATCGCCGTCGGCGAGCCAACGCCGTACCCGCAGCGACGAGACGGGGCCGAACGAGATCCGAGCCACAGAGCCGTTGTAGGGCACCGGCATCGTCGAGCCGGTCGACGTAAACCTGCGTTCCTCGACCCCTGCGGCGCAGGCCCGCTCCGGGTCGAGCTGGCCTGGGGCCAGGATCGCCGGGTCGTGCCCGTGGGCCGCGAGCCAGCCGGCGAGCCCCAACACGTGAGCCTGCACCCCGCCCTGCACGTCGAAGGCGTACGGGCAGACCAACCCGATCCTCATGTCGCACCGTCGGAGAAGAACGGCTGGAAGACGTGCCAGTCGGTCGGTGACGCGGCGACCTGCCCGGCGAAGAACGTCACCAGGTCCTGCGTCATGGCGACCAGACCGTCGTACCCGCGACGCAGCTCGACGGGATCGGAGAATGCGAGGTGGATGCCCGATCGGGTGAAGTGAGCCGCACATCCGATCAGCATGGCGCCCGTGCGGCGTGCGACGACGGCCGGGCCGGGCGGGGCGAGAACCGGACGGGTCCCACCGTTCCCGGTCGGCCAGGCCACCTCCAGGCCCTTGCCCTCGAAGACCCGGTCGGCGACGAGGCAGACCAGGTAGCCGTCGCTCGCGTCGGCGCACAAGCCGGCGAGAGCGGCCGGGTCGCGGTGAGAGTAGATGCGAAAGCCCAGTCGCTCCCGATACCGCTTGAAGGCCGCGAATTCCTGGTCACCGAGTTGCTCGGCGACCGTGGACACCGGCATGCCGGTCGCGCAGGCCCAGGCCCCGGCGTGATCCCAGGATCCGATGTGAGGCAGAGCGACGACGGCTCCCCGAGTGGCCATCGCTTCTCTCAGATGCTGCTCCCCGACAGGATCGGTCGTGACCGACGAGACGATTCTGTGCGCTGGCCAACTGGGCAGCACGAACGATTCGGTGACGTTGCGCACGTACGAGGAGACCGCCTGGGCCACGTCGTCGTCGGTCGGCCGGAGGCCCGTCGCGAGCGTGACGTTGGTGCGCCACTGCTCGAGGTGGTGCCGCGGTTGCCGGGTGGCGATCTTGGCCCCGAGCGTGCCGAGGCTTCGCCGTACCACAGCAGGGCGAAGGAGCGTGGGCCCGGCGGCCCACCCGAAGCTCCACACGGCGCGGTTCACGGCGTCGACGGGGCTCATCGGGCATTCTCCCGCGCGGACCCCCAGGCTCGGTACATCCTTTGGCCCACGGTCCAGCTGCCGAGGATCGCGAGCACGAGCATGGCGACCTGGAGGGCGTACGGCACTCCGACCCCCGACAGCACCAGGCCGAGGAACACGAGCACGATCCGGTCCGCCCGAGCAGCGATGCCGCCCGAGGCGTCGAGGCCGAGGCTCTCACCGCGGGCCTTGACGTACGACGTCACCTGCCCGGCGACCAGGGCCCACAGCGAGACCGCGGCCCAGGACTGCGAGGCGCCCGGGCCGGCGAAATAGAGCAGCACGGCACCGAACAGCGCGCCGTCGGCCACCCGGTCGAGCGAAGAGTCGAGGAACGCGCCGTACGTGGTCGGCCGGTCCGACATCCGCGCCATCTGCCCGTCGAGACCGTCGGACAGCACGAGCGCCAGCACGAGCAGACCTCCTTGCCACAGCAGCCCGTGCGGAATCGTGAGTAGCGCGGCCACGACGACCAACACGGTCCCGGTCCAGGTGACGGCGTCGGGGGGGACGCCGAGCCGCAACAGACCACGCGCCGGTGGTGTCATGACCGCCGCCCAGAGATCCCGAAACCGGTCGAGCACTCCCCTACTCCGGCCAGGCTTCGCAGAGCAGGCGGCGCGTGTCGGAGAGCAGTTGGGGCACGGCCTTCGTGCCGGCCACGATCGGCAGGAAGTTCGCATCCCCCCGCCACCGGGGCACGACGTGCTGGTGCAGATGCTGGGCGACGCCTGCCCCCGCAATCTCTCCCTGGTTCATGCCCAAGTTGAATCCCTGAGGGCCGCTGACCGCTCGGATCACGGTCATCGCCGTTCGGGTCAACGCCGTGACCTCTGCCGTTTCGGCATCGGTGAGGTCGGTGTAGTCGGCGACATGTCGGTACGGACAGATCAGCAGGTGACCGGGGTTGTAGGGGAAGAGATTCAGCACGACGTACGCCGCCGCTCCCCGATGGACGATCAGACCGTCGACGTCGGACTTCTCCGGTGCCCGGCAGAACGGGCAACCGGGCTCGGTCAGGCCGTCGATGTAAACCATCCGATGCGGCGTCCACAGCCGCTGGAACGCGTCCGGCACCCCGGCGTAGTCGCCGGCCTTGTCGTACGGGCTGGTCATCGTCTTTCCCGAACCGCCGTCACGATCTCGGCGATGGCGTCGTCGACCGGCACGCCGTTCTTCTGGCTCCCGTCGCGATAGCGGAAGCTGACTGCCCCCGCGGCGATGTCGTCGGCGCCGGCGATCAGCATGTACGGCACCTTCTGGGTCTGCGCGTTGCGGATCTTCTTCTGCATCCGGTCGTCGGAGGCGTCGACCTCGACCCGGATGCCTTCGGCGCGCAGGCGGGACGCGACCGTGTCGAGGTACGGAACGTGGTCGCCGGCGACGGGAATCCCGACCACCTGCACGGGGGCCAGCCAGGCCGGGAAGGCCCCGGCGTAGTGCTCGAGCAGCACGCCGAAGAACCGTTCGATCGAGCCGAACAGCGCCCGGTGGATCATCACCGGACGTTTGCGCGTGCCGTCAGCCGCGGCGTACTCCAACTCGAACAATTCGGGCTCGAAAAAGTCGAGTTGGATCGTGGAGAGCTGCCACGTACGGCCGATCGCATCCTTCGCCTGGACCGAGATCTTCGGTCCGTAGAACGCGGCGCCCCCGGGGTCGGGCACGAGTTCGAGCCCGGAGGCCAAGGCGACCTCTTCGAGTGTCTTTGTGGCCTCGTTCCAGGTGGCCTCGTCGCCGACGCTCTTGTCGGGGTCACGCGTCGACAGCTCCAGGTAGAAGTCGTCGAGCCCGTAGTCACGCAGGAGATCCAGCACGAACGTGAGCAGGCTCGCGATCTCGTCGCGCATCTGCTCGCGCGTGCAGTAGATGTGGGCGTCGTCCTGGGTGAACCCCCGAGCGCGGGTGAGGCCGTGCACCACACCGGATTTCTCGTACCGGTAGACACCCCCGAACTCGAACAACCTCAAGGGCAGTTCCCGGTACGACCGTCCGCGCGAGGAGAAGATCAAATTGTGCATCGGGCAGTTCATCGGCTTGAGGTAGTAGTCGACGCCCTGCCGCGTCACCTGGCCGGCGGCATTGCGCTCTTCGTCCACATGCATGGGGGGGAACATGCCGTCGGCGAACCACTCGAGGTGTCTCGATGTTTCGAAGAGATGCTTCTTCGTGATGTGAGGGGTGTTCACGAACGAATAGCCGGCCTCCTGGTGCCGTTTGCGGGAGTAGTTCTCCATCTCCATGCGGACGATGCCGCCCTTGGGATGGAAGACCGGCAGCCCCGAACCGATCTCGTCAGGGAAGCTGAACAGGTCGAGCTCTGTGCCCAGACGCCGGTGGTCGCGCTTGGCGGCCTCAGCCATGCGGTACTGGTAGTCGGCGAGATCTTCGCGCGTCGCCCAGGCAGTGCCGTACAGCCGCTGCAGTTGGGCGTTGGCCTGGTTGCCACGCCAATACGCCGCCGAGCTGCGGGTCAGCGCAAACGCCTTGATGTACCCCGAATGCGGCACGTGCGGCCCTCGGCACAGGTCCTTCCAGGCGACCTCGCCCGTACGGCGAACGTTGTCGTAGATCGTCAACTCCCCGGCGCCGACCTCGACCGACGAGCCGTCGTCGTCGCTGGCCGAACCCTTGAGACCGATCAGTTCCAGCTTGTACGGCTCGGCTGCCAGTTCAGCCCGGGCCTCGTCGTCGGTGACGACTCGCCGTACGAACCGCTGCCGTTCCTTGACGATCCGCTGCATGACCTTCTCCAGGGTGCGCAGATCGTCGGGAGTGAACGGGTCGTCGACGTCGAAGTCGTAGTAGAAGCCGTCCTTGATCGGCGGACCGATGCCGAGCCTGGCGTCGGACCGCACCTGCTGCACGGCCTGCGCGGCGACGTGAGCGGCCGAGTGACGCACGATGCTCAGGCCTTCCGGCGAGGTCATCAGCACCGGCTCGACGGTGTCACCGGCGGAGAGCGCGCGGTTCAGGTCGAGGGTCTGACCGCCGACTTTCATGGCAACGACGCTCTGGTCGTGGCCGAAGAGGTCCAAACCGGTCGTGGTGTCTTCGATCTCCCTCTCACTGGCTTGACCGTCGTGGACGAGGGTGATGCTGGGCACGTGCGGAACCTTCCGGTTGTCGTACGGCACCGCCAGACCTGGGCGGTTGCCGGGCGCGGTCTGCGCCGAGGGACATTCTGCTACATCCACACGTGCTGGACTCGCGCCCAACAACCTGGGAGCCGTACAGGCTGCTGCTCTCTAGGCTGGGGCGCACCAGACCCAAGGAGGAAGCCATGGCAGCCAAAGCCGAAACCGGCAAGTTCAGCGCCGACGAGCGCAAGGCGATGCGGGAGCGCGCCGCGGAGCTCAAGGCGGCCACGAAGGGCGCGCAGGCCGAGGCCGATGTGCTCGCGAAAATCGCGGAGATGGAGCCGGATGACAGGGCGATCGCCGAGGGCCTTCATCGACTGGTCAAGGAAGTCGTGCCCGGTGCGCCCTGCAAGACCTGGTACGGATTTCCGTCGTATATGAAGGGCTCCGACATCGTCGTGTTCTTCCAGCCCGCAGCGAAGTTCGGCACTCGGTACGGCACCATCGGCTTCCAGGACGCCGCAGCCCTCGACGACGGAGACCTGTGGCCGAGCGCCTATGCGGTCACGGCGTGGAACGCCGGAGTGGAGAAGGACGTACGTGCGCTGGTCGCGCGCGCGTTCGGGGTATGAGTATCGGTCGTGATCGGCTCCGCACTGACTAGGTTCGCATTTCCCCTAGTCAGAGCGGCTTTCCATATGGTGGGCGTTACTGGGTTTGAACCAGTGACCTCTTCCGTGTCAGGGAAGCGCGCTACCGCTGCGCCAAACGCCCGAGGTGGAGACGGGATTTGAACCCGTGTACACGGATTTGCAGTCCGTTGCCTCGCCTCTCGGCCACTCCACCGTGTCCTCCGAGCGGACGACGGGATTCGAACCCGCGACCCTCACCTTGGCAAGGTGATGCTCTACCAACTGAGCCACGTCCGCAACCCCTCATCGAGGTGCCTGGAAGACATTACAGGCTCCGATCGCGCACGCACAAACCGAACCCCTGGTTGTGTGAGATGGACGGTTGACGTCCGCCAACGTGCGGGTTAGAGCACAGATCGGCTATGGTGACCTGCGCGAGGGCGTATGGCGCAGCGGTAGCGCGCTTCGTTCACACCGAAGAGGTCACTGGTTCGATCCCAGTTACGCCCACCAATCAAGGTCCCCCTGACTAGGGGGAACGCTCGCAGTGTCCCGAAGCGGTAGAGGACTCGTACCTGCCACGACGGGTGGCAGGCGCGGACGCGCACTGATCGACGATGGTGACGACCTGGGCGTACGAGAGGTCGCCTTGCCATTCCGCGAGCGAGAATCGGACTGTGCACACCGACGACGGCGAGGGCGTCCCCACGTCAGCTGGGGCGGACGGGACAGCGGGCTTTGGCAACGACGCTGCCCGAGCTCGGCGTGCCGACGGACCGAGCGATGAGTCGCCAGCCGATCACGGCAGCACTCCCGCATCCCCGCCCGAGGACTTGTCGGACCTCGGCGATCAAGTCCCCCTCCTCCCGCAGACCGAGCCCAGGCCCGTCGTACGACACCCTCTGATCGACATCCCCGTCGCCGTCGTCACCTCTGGTTACAAGCACCGCATCACCGGGCTTGCTGCCGAGATCGCCTTCTTCGCCGTCTTGTCTTTGCCTCCCCTGCTCTTCGGCCTCGCCGGGTCGGTCGGCTTCGTGACGCGCGCCTTCGACGTCACGACCGTCGAAGCTTTCCGCTCTCAGCTCATTCACCTGTTGGGTCGGTTCCTCACTCCGCAGATGCTGGATCAGACGGTGGTACCGACCCTCGACGAGGTGTTGGGCGCCGGCCGTTTCGACGTCCTGTCGATCGGCTTCGTGCTCGCTATCTGGTCGGGCTCGCGGGCCGTCGCCGTGCTCGCCGAGACCACCACGATCATGTACGGCTTGGTCGACGAGCGCGGATACATCAGGACACGGGCGCATTCGATCGGTACCTACCTGATCGGCCTCGCCTTCCTCGCCTTCCTGCTGCCCTTGATCCTGGCCGGACCTGGGGTCTTGGACTCGCTCTTGCCGCTGGTCACGATGCGCGACATTTCGCCTGCGTATTGGACCGTGATCGCCCTCGTGACCACCGTCGCGATCGCCGGGATGTTCCGTGTCATGGTTCCGTTGCGCCGCCGTTTCGTGGCGGACTTGCCGGGTGCCGGGCTCACCATGGTCCTGTGGCTCTTGGCCGGCGCGCTCCTTCGAACATCCTTGGGTCTGTCGCTCGGCAGTTCGACGTTGTACGGCCCACTTGCCGCTCCGATCGCCCTGTTGATCGGCGTCTACGTGCTCAGCCTGATCATCTTGGTCGGTGCCGGACTCAACGCAGCCTTGATCACGAGATACCCCTCCTTCTCGGGCGTGACGCGCTCGGACGCTCGAAGCCTCGCCACCGACTGATCTCAGGGTTTTCCCCGAGTCTTGTCGAGGAATCTCAGGAATCTCCCAGCTAGTCGATCTCTAATATCGAGATGGCATCTCACTATTCGGACAATCAGCTTGCAAAGACTGGATTCGGCGTGAAAAGTAGCCCTGTCAGGCTCTCTAGCACGACCGCGAAAGCTGCCTGATGCCGAATCTCGTCACGCGAGACACACGGGGTAAGACCGGGGGAACACAACTCCCCCACACGGCAATGGGGCCGCTCCACACTGGATCGTCGGAAGGTTGGGTCCCATCATGGCCGCTCCCGCCCTCGTGATGCTCTCCCCTGGCAGCACAGACCCGCGCGTCAATCAGGTCGCGCACGAACTGAGGCATCGCCTGCAGACGATGCGCCCCGAAATCACGGTGCAGATCGCGTTCCTCGACCACTGCCCGCCCACCGGCCCGCAGGTCGTTTCGCAGTTGGTTCAGCGGGGGCATGACGAGATCGTGTTCGTGCCCCTCCAACTCACCTCGGCGACGACCGACTCCGAACAAGTCGAGATCCTGCTCCAGCGGGTCCGCGCCACGCATCCGGGCGTGGCTTTCACAGTGTCGATGCCGGTCGGCCCAGCGACGAACCTGCTCAACGTGCTCGACCGGCGTTTGCGGTCGGCCCTTTCCGATGCCCGGGTCCTCGAGGTGGACGGCCTCGTCCTCGTGACCGAAGCCAGTGGCGACGTGCGTGGCAATGCCCTGGTCGCCCGACGCGCCCGGCAATGGTCCAGCCACCACCGCGTTCCTGTGTTGACCGCCGTCGCGGACGGAACGGGCCTCACCGCCGCCCAGGCGATCGGCGCCCTGCGTGGACAGGGTCGCCGCCATATCGCGGTCGGTGCGCTGTTCCTGGCCGCCGACCATCGCTACGTCGAACAGGCCGATCTGGCGCGTCAGTTCGG
>JBDHZQ010000047.1:0-18687 GCA_039811945.1 Propionibacteriaceae bacterium | reverse complement strand
CGCGAACTCCGGCTCGGCCAGGGTGATCGATGACGTGCGCCGTACCGAATCCCGAATGTCCGCCTCGACCGGGGCCGGATCGACCAGGATCCCCGGATTCATCAGGCCAGCTGGGTCGAAGAGCGCCTTGACGTCGCGGAACAACGCGATCGCCGCCGGCGAGTACATCTCACCCAGCAACGCCGACCGGGCCCGGCCGTCGCCGTGTTCGCCCGACAACGAACCTCCGTACGACACCACCAGCTGCGCGGCTTCGGTCACGAACCGTCGGTACCTGGTTGGACCGTCGGCCGCCAGCAGCGGGAAGTCGATCCGGCAGTGCACGCATCCGTCACCGAAGTGTCCGTACGGCAAGCCCTGTAAGTCGTAGGCGGCCAGCAGCGCGTCGAAGTCGCGCAGGTAGGCCCCCAGCCGGTCGGGAGGTACGGCGGCGTCCTCCCAGCCGGCATGCGCGGGTTTGGCCAACGAGACGCCGGCCAGCCCGGCTCCGTCGGATCGGATCTTCCACAGGGCGGCCGTTGCTGCGGCATCGGGTACGACTGCCTCCACAGCTCCCGACCCGGCCGCCAGCGCCGCGGCACGTGCGCCGACCTCGGCCAGGTCGTCGCCCGCTACCTCCACGAACAGCCATCCGTCTCCGCGCGGCAGGGGAGGTACGGCAGGGTCGCCGAACCGGCGCCTGACGACGTCGACGATCCGCCGATCGAGCCCTTCCACCGCCGTCGGGTGGTACGGCAGAACCACGCCCATCGCGTCGGCGGCCTCGGCCATCGAGGCGTATCCCAGGGCCACCATCGCGCGATGCGCGGGCTCGTGGACCAGCCGGACCGTCAGCTCGGTGGCCAGACCCAGCGTGCCCTCGGACCCGGCGAAGAAGCGCGGCAGGTCGCCGGCCAGCACGTGCTCCAGGCCGTACCCAGAGACCTGTCGCCCGAACCGTCCGAACTCGGCTGTGACCACCGACTCGCTGCGTGTCACCCGCTCGACCAACCGAGCACCCGTACCCGACGAGCCCGCCGTCGACAGGCGCAGGTGTTCGCCCGACCCGGTCACGACGACCGCGTCCACGAGGTTGGCGGCGGTCGTGCCGTACCCCAAGGCGCGCGGCCCGCACGCGTTGTTGCCGACCATCCCGCCGATCGTGCACCGGCTGGTCGTCGACGGGTCAGGCCCGAACCGGAGGTCGTTCGTCAGCGCCGCGCGCTGCAGGGATGCGGCCACGACGCCCGGTTCGACGACCGCCGTACCCGCGTCCGGGTCGATGTCGACGATCCGCGTCAGGTGCCTGCCGAGGTCGACGACCAGCCCGGGGCCGACCGCGTTGCCGGCGCACGTCGTACCCGCACCTCGACCGGTGACGGGGATCCCGACCTGCCGTGCCGCGGCCAACACGGCCAGCAACTCGGCGACGTCCCGAGGCCGGGCGACCGCTTGGGGTACGACCCGGTAGATCGACCCGTCGCTGGAATAGAGGGCCCTGCTCAGCGTGGTCGAACTGACGCAGGCGGCCGAGTCACCCAGTTCAGATCGCAACGCCCGCAGTTCGTCGTTCACGTCGCACCACCCTACGGCTGCAGGGCGGATCCCGTTCAGAGCGTCAGATCTGGTGGTCGTTGACGGCGCCCATGGCGCGGCCGATCGCCTCGAAATCGGCAGGATCGACGACGTCGACGAACACCTGCCGGACGGATTCGACGTGCTCGGGGGCGGCGCGCCTCAGAAGCTCCATCCCCGCGGGTGTCAACTGGGCCACGACCCCCCGGCCGTCGCGCGACGAGCGGCACCGGGTCACGAGGCTGCGCTGTTCCATGCGACTCACCGTGTGGGTCAGCCGGGATCGGGATTGGTGAACTCTGTCGGCCAGCTCGCTCATGCGCAGCCTGAGGTTTGCGGCCTCCGACAGGGTCACGAGGATCTCGTACTCGGCCAGGTCGAGACCGTGGGGCCGAAGCCAGTCGTCGAGCACCTTGTTGATCTTCGCCACCCCGAGCAGCCACGCGCGCCACACGACCTGTTGCTCGTCGTCGAGCCAGCGGGGGGACACGGCCTGCATGGCCCCACACTACCGAGGTTGATCCTTCAATCGTCGCCGGGGTGAGGGTGGCTCCACTAGGATCGACCGAACATCATCTGGGGGAGGCACCACCGTGAGCGTTCGAGACACCATTCTTTCGCAGACGTCACCGTCGGTGGGAGCGATGCTCCGCCGGCGCGTCAAGCTGACGCCGGCGAGGGAGGCCTTTCGATACCCGGACGCTAACGAACAGTGGCAATCCCTCACGTGGTCGCAGTTGGACGACCAGGTGACCGCGATCGCCGGCGGACTGTTGAGCCTCGGCCTCCAGTACGAGCAGCGCGTCGCCATCGCCTCGAACACCCGCATCGAGTGGATTCTCGCGAGCTACGGCATCAACTCCGCCGCCGGGGCGGTGACCACGATCTACCCGAACACCAACGACGACGAAGTTTCGTACATCCTGTCTCATTCGAACTCGGTCATCGTGTTCGCCGAGAACGCCGAGCAGGCTGCGAAGGTCACCAAGCACTCCCACCTCGACGACCGGACCATCGTGCTCTTCGACGGCGAAGGCGACGGCGGCCGGCTGCTCGGGTGGTCGAACTTCCTCGACCGGGGGCGTGCGTACAACGCCGAGCACCCCGACGCCGTGCAGGCGGCGGTCGACTCGACCCATCCCGACACCCTGGCCACACTGATCTACACGTCGGGCACGACGGGTCGCCCCAAGGGTGTCGAGCTGACCCACCAGTGCTGGACCTTCCTGTCGGTGGCTGTCGACTCGATGGGGTTCGTCGAGGTCGACGACCTCCAGTTCCTGTGGTTGCCGCTGTCCCACGTGTTCGGCAACTGCCTCATCGCCATTCAGATCTGGATCGGGTTCACCTCGGCCGTCGACGGCCGGATCGACAAGATCGTCGCGAACCTGGGCACGGTCAAACCCACGTTCATGTGCGGCGCCCCCCGCATCTTCGAAAAGGTCCGCGCGGCCGTCCTGACCGGCGATTCCTCCAAGGGAGTCAAGGGCAAGATCGCCCGCTGGGCGTTCCACCAGGGTCGGGAATCTCTGCCGTACCGCCTCGAAGGCAAGCCCATGCCCGCCTCGTTGAAGGCCAAGTACGCCGTGGCCGACAAGCTCGTCTTCTCCAAACTCCGCGACCGGCTGGGTGGCCGGATGAAGTTCATGGTCTCGGGGTCGGCGAAGCTGTCGAAGCAGGTTCAGGAGTGGTTCTACGGCGCCGGTCTGCTGATCGTCGAGGGGTACGGCTTGACCGAGACGAGCGCGGTGGCGTTCGTCAATCACTGGAGCACGCCCCGGCTCGGCACGGTCGGTCCGGCGACCCCGGGCCTGGACCGGATGATCGCCGACGACGGTGAGGTGTTGGTGCGCGGGCCGCTCGTCATGCGCGGATACCACGACGATCCCGAGCAGACCGCCGAGGCGATCGACGCCGAGGGCTGGTTCCACACCGGCGACATCGGAGAACTCGACGCCGACGGCTACCTGCGGATCACCGACCGCAAGAAGGACCTGATGAAGACCAGCGGCGGCAAGTACGTCGCGCCGCAGAAGGTCGAGGGCGCGATCATCGCCAACGTGCCGTACGTGTCTCAGGCGATCGCGGTCGGCGACGGCCGGAAGTACATTGCCGCACTGCTGGTGCTCGACCCGGACAACCTCAAGAAGTGGGGCGACCGGCACGGGCATGCGGATGCCACGTACGCCGAACTGTCCCAGCGGCCCGAGATCCGCACGTCGATCGACCGGTTCATGGCCAGGGCCAACTCCAAGCTGGAACGCTGGGAGACGGTGAAGAAGTACGCCATCCTCGACCACGAACTGCTGGTCGAAGACGGCGCGGTCACCCCGAACATGAAGATCCGAAGGGCCGCCGTCGTCGCCGACCACCAGGTGCTCGTCGACTCGCTGTTCGACGCAACAGCCGAGTAGTGGCCCAATCCATCGAGGTCCCCCTCAGGTGGGGGGACATGGACGCCCAAGGCCACGTCAACAACGCCGGCTTCGTCGATTATCTGCAAGAGGCGCGGGCGGACTTCCTGTTGGCCAGTCCTGTGCCCCACTTGTTGGGGGGCGGAGTCGTGGTGGTCAGCCACCAGATCGAGTACCTCGCGCCGATCGAGTACGGCACCGAACCTGTCGTCGTCGACGTCTCCGTGGTGGAGGTGCGAGGGGCACAATTCGTGCTGGGGTACGACATTCGTCACCGCGGGCGGGTGGCCGCGCGGGCACGCACTCGGCTTTGTCCCTACGACTTCACCGTCGAACATCCGCGTCGGTTGACGGCCGAGGAGAGGGCATTCTTCGCGGGTCAGGTGGAGCCGGCTGAGCGGTTACGCGAGCTTCGGAGGTACAGGGTGGACGACCGGGCTGCCCGTTGGCCGCTGCGGGTGCGCTGGTCGGACCTCGATTCGTACGGACACGTGAACAACGTGTGCTTCTTCGACTACGTGCAGGAGGGCCGCGTCGCCATGTCGCAGGCGGCGTCGAGCGCCATGAAACGCGCGAGCGGTGGGGTGGTCGAGACCATGTGGCTGGTGGTCCGGCAAGACGTGGAATACCGGCACCAGTTGGGGTTCAGACGTGAGCCTTACACCGTACGAACGGGCTTGGCGTCTCCGGGTACGAGTTCGCTCACGTTCTGCTCCGACCTGATCGACGCTGGGTCCGGCACCGTGTACGCCACTGCCGCCACCGTCGTCGTATGCGCCGACCGTACGGGGCACCCGACGCCGATCCCGCAGGAGTGGAAAGAGGCCCTGAGGCCGTACCAACTCGGCTGAGGCGTCAGCGGATCAACAGCGACACCGCCCCGAAGGCAGAGGCGACCAGGGTGAAGGTTTCGAACGTGGCCTGGCTGAGCTTGCGAAGCACGAAGCGGCCAAGCCAGGTGCCGACAAGCACGGCGGGGAGCAAGACCAGCGTGAGCCAGAGCGTCGACGGCGGAAAGAGGCCCAGCGCGGCCGAGAACGGCACCTTCGACACGTTGACGAGCAGGAAGAACCACGCGTTGGTGCCGATGAACCGGGCCTTGTCGACCCGCGCAGCCAGCAGGTACAAGGCCATCACAGCGCCTGCCGCGTTGGCGGTCATCGTCGTGAACCCGGCGGCGACGCCGGTCGCGATGGCATAGCCATGGGCCAGCGGCCGATCCTCCCGATCCGGGCGCCGACGCCGTTGCCACAACTGCAGCGCGACCATGCCCAGCAGCATCACCCCGAGCGACGTCTTCATGACCGAGTCCGAGACGAACTTGAGGAACAGCGCCCCCAGCGCGATGCCGGGCAGCACGGACGGCAGTAGGCGTTTCAACATGCCCCAATCGGCGTGCTTGTGGTAGATCCGTACGGCCACCAGGTCACCGATGATGAGCAGCAACAGAACGGCGGCGGTCGATTCCTTGGCGGGCATCACGTGGGCGAACGCGGCTACCGCAACGGCCGCGATGCCGCCGACCGACGTCTTCGAGATCCCGATCACGAGGGCGCTCACCAGCGCGAGCACGATCGTCCAGGTCGTGATCTCGAAGGGGAGTGTCACAGCGGAAGTATCACAGGCTCAGCCAGACCGCGGTGTCCCGACCGAGGCCTTGGCTCACATCGTTCGACGCCACCAGCACTCGAGCCCCAGCCGGCAGCGGGACCACGGCGTCTCCGAAGTTCACGAGGCACCGGAAGCCCGGGGTCCGGGTGAACGAGAGCACGTCGGGGTCGGCGGTCTCGTCCCAGGCGAAGGTGCCGCCGAGCGCCGGGTTGCGATGGCGTTCGGCCAATGCGGCTCGGTACAACTCCAAGTGGCTCGTCGGGTCGTCGGACTGCGCCTCGGCGGTCATCGAGGCCCAATGATCGGGCTGCGGCAGCCACGGATCTCCCTCCGCCGGACCGAAACCGAACGGCGGTGTGGTGCCGCCCCACGGCAGCGGAACACGGCACCCGTCACGACCCTTGATCGTCTTGCCCGATCGCAGCCAGGTCGGGTCCGCCAGCACGTGGTCGGGGAGATCCTCGACCTCCTCGAGCCCAAGTTCTTCGCCTTGGTAGAGGTACGGCACCCCGGGCAGGGCGAAGGCGAGCAGCGCTGCGGCTCTGGCCCGCCTGCGGCCGAGGTCCTGGTCGGTGGGCAGGGCCGCGTAGTGCTCGGCGAACTTGGCCAGGTCTTCGGGGTGGGGTCCCTCGTCGGTGAACCGCCACCCGGTCTCTGGTTTGCCGTACCTCGTCACCGGTCTGGTGACGTCGTGATTGCCGATGACCCACGTCGCCGGTGCGCCGACCGCCGCATGAGCGGCGATGGTGAGGTCGATCATGTGACGGTACGACGCAGCCGTCCACTCGCACCACAGGTGGTCGAAGTTGAACGTCGTGTGCAGACGGCCGTCGGTGACGTACGACACGAGCCGTTCCGTGGGGGTGAGGTGGGCCTCGGAGACGAAGACCCGGGGGCCGAGCGGGGTATCGGCGTACGAGTCGGCAATTGCCCGCCAGCGCCGGTGGATGACGGCCACGCCCGGCTGATCCCAGAACGGGGCGCCAATGAACTTGCGCACGGTGCCCAGTCCGGTGCGCGGGTCGACCGGGTTGTCGGGGAAGGCCTGGTCCTTGGCCATGGAATCGGCCACGTCGATCCGGAAGCCGTCGACGTCACGGTCGAACCAGAACCGGATCACGTCGTCGAACATGGCCACGACAGCAGGGTTTTCCCAGTTCCAGTCGGGTTGTTCGGGGGAGAACATGTGGCAGTACCACTGCTCCGGTCGGCCTTCGGCGTCCACCACCCGCTCCCACGCCGAACCGCCGAACAGAGCACCCCAGTTGTTCGGCGGTAGGTCACCACCGTCGCCGCGACCGTTGCGGAAGATGAACATCTCCCGTTCGGCCGACCCGGGAGGGGCCGCCAGCGCCGCCTGGAAGAGCGGGTGCTGGTCGCTGCAGTGGTTGGGGACCAGGTCGATCAGCACCCGCAGGCCCAGTTGGTGAGCTTCGGCGATGAACGTCTCCGCATCGGCCAACGTTCCGAATCGGGGGTCGATATCGCAATAGTCGCTCACGTCGTACCCCCCGTCTGCCATCGGCGAGGGATACCACGGGCTCACCCAGACGGCGTCGACCCCGAGGTCTGCGAGGTACGGCAGCTTCGCCGTGATGCCGGGAACGTCGCCGAGGCCGTCCCCGACGGAGTCCGCGAACGAGCGTGGGTAGACCTGGTAGACCACCGAACTGCGCCACCAGTCGCGATTTTCCAACCTGTGCATCGATTCTTGAGCCATGGTGCGCCTTCCCCCCGAGCCGAGCGGGAACACTCTACGGGAGGCGTCCGACGGTGTCTGGATCGTTCATATCCACACGCGAAAAGCGAGGGGTTCGCACCCGTCGGTGCGAACCCCTCGCCTTTCGCTGGAGCGTCAGTCAGACGCCCGGAGCGATCTCAGTGAGCGTCGACAGCCTCGATCTCGGAACGATCACCGGACCACAGAGTGTGGAAGGTGCCTTCCTTGTCGATGCGCTTGTAGGTGTGCGACCCGAAGAAGTCGCGCAGACCCTGGGTCATGGCCGCATTCGTGCGCTCGGCACGAACGAGGTCGTAGTACGACAGCGCCGAGCTGAAGCCGGGGATCGGAACTCCCGCCTCGGAGGCCTTGGCGGCCACGCGACGCCACGACGGGTTGCTGTCGCCGAGGCCCTGGGCGATCGAGGGAGCCTCGAGCAGGGTCTCCAGGTTGCCGGCCGCGTACTCGTTCGAGATGCGGTCGAGCAGCTTGGCGCGGATGATGCAGCCGGCCCGCCAGATGCGAGCGCAGGCGGCGACGTCGATGTCCCAGCCGTACTCGTGACCGGCCACCTTGATGATGTGCAGGCCCTGGGCGTACGCGATGACCTTGGCGCACCAGAGTGCCTGGCGAACGTCCTCGACGAAGGCGTCGCGGTCTGCCACGTCGATCTTGCCGTCGGGGCCGGTGAGCGCGGCACGGGCGGCCTTGCGCAGGTCGGCGCTGCTGGAGGCGGCGCGAGCGAAGACGGACTCTGCGATGGCGGCGGCGGGAACACCGAGGTTCAGTGCTTCCTGGACCGTCCAGGTGCCGGTGCCCTTCATGCCGGCGGCGTCGTAGATGACGTCGACGAGCGGCTTGCCGGTCTCGGCGTCGACCTGGCGGAGCACTTCGGAGGTGATCTCGATCAGGAAGGAGTCGAGGTCGCCGGTGTTCCACTGGGCGAAGACGTCCGCGGCCTCGGTTGCCGAAAGGCCGACGCCCTTGAGCAGGTCGTACGCCTCACCGATGAACTGCATGTCGGCGTACTCGATGCCGTTGTGCACCATCTTGACGAAGTGGCCGGCGCCGTCGGTGCCGATCCAGGTGCAGCAGGGCTCGCCGTCGTACTGGGCCGCGATCTTCTCGAGGATCGGGCCGACGTGGGCGTAGGACTCCTTGGGGCCACCGGGCATCATCGACGGGCCGAGGAGGGCGCCGGTCTCGCCACCGGAGATCCCACAGCCGATGAAGTTGAAGCCGAGGTCGGCCATCTTCTTCTCGCGACGACGGGTGTCGGGGAAGTAGGTGTTGCCACCGTCGATGACGATGTCGCCCTGCTCCAGGTAGGGGATGAGGGAGTCGATCGTCGCGTCGGTGGGGCCGCCGGCCTTGACCATCATGATGATCCGGCGCGGCTTCTCCAGGGAGTCGACGAACTCCTCGACGCTCTCGGACGCGATGAACTCGGCCTCGGGGTGAGCATCGAGCACAGCCGCGGTCTTGGCGTACGACCGGTTGAAGATCGCCGTCTTGAAGCCCTTGCTAGCGAAGTTCCGGGCCAGGTTCGAGCCCATGACGGCCATGCCGACGACGCCGATCTGCGCGGTGCCAGTTTTCTCGCTCATGTGTTCCTCTTCCTTACTTTGTTGAGTCACTTCGTGGTGGCTGACTTGTTTGCTCGACCGTGGCCGGAGGGCGCGCCTCGTGGGGTCGTCGATCTCCATCCAACAATCCGCCCCTCCCACGTGACTTGGTTTCCACAAGTTGGCGGTTGGCCGGGGCCTTCGATCCAGGCTGAAACGAAGGGAGGACAGTGGGCAGGCCAACCTGGGCGGCTGCGTGAAAAATCGATCTCACAAGCATTGTTGTCATGTGTTGTCGTCATAGTTAGACTCCGCCTCGTGGACAGTGAAGTCGAGTCAACGCATCTGGAACGGCCAGCGACGATCTACGAGGTGGCCGAGGCAGCCGGGGTCAGCCCGTCGACTGTTTCCCGTACGTTCTCCCGGCCAGGCCGGGTCTCCGTACGTACGGCCGATCACGTCCGGGAAGTGGCGGCCCGTCTCGGATACCGCGTCGACGGCGTTTTCCGGCCCACGTCTCCGGTCAAGTCGAAGATCATCGGCATGGCGGTCTCCGACGTCACGAACCCCTTCTATTTCGGCATCCTCCGGGGGGCCGAGTGGGCCGCGGGGCGTGCCGGGTACACGCTGCTCCTGATCGACGCGCAGGAATCCGACGTCATCGAGCGGGAGAACCTCAACCGGGTACTGCCGATGGTGTCGGGTCTGGTGGTCGGCTCGACCCGCACGTCCGACACGGTGCTGCGCAGCATTTCCAAGAGCACCCCCGTCGTCGTGTTGAACCGCCACGTCGGCGGGCTCGCGTGTGTCGTGCCGGACTCCCACCGCGGCATGCGCCGCGCGGTCGAACACCTCGCGATGCTGGGGCACAGCCACATCCATTACCTGTCCGGCCCCGACGCGGCCTGGATCAACGGGATGCGGTGGCTCGCACTCCGGGAGGCCGCGTACGAACTGGGCGTCAGCGAGTCCCGGCTCGGCCCGACGGCACCCACGGTCGAAGGCGGCCATCATGCCGCTACCCAGGTGGTCGCCAAGGGCGCCACCGCGGTGATCTGCTACAACGACGTGATGGCGATGGGTCTGATGCGCGGGCTGGCCAGCCTGGGGGTCAAGGTCCCCGAGGACGTCAGCGTGCTCGGTTTCGACAACACCTTCGCGTCAGACCTGGTCACACCACGGTTGACGACCGTCGCGGCGCCGTTGACGACCATCGGTGAGACGGCCGTACGGCAGGTGGTCGCCATGGTCGGCGGCGCCAGACCGCGTGGCGACGTGCCCACGATCGTTCCGGTCCGGCTGATCGTCAGAGGATCCACGGCCGTGAAGGCGGGCGGCACTCCCGTACCGCTGCCCACCGCAGCCGCGCACCACGGTTGAGCCGTACGTCATCTGCGGCAGTCCGTCGGTGCTGGACTCGAAGTCGCCGTTCGAGGTTTCTAGACGCCGGTCGCGCGGGCAGGTACTTTGTGCCATCGCTATCGCCGATCACGGGGGGTCCGTCGTGAAGAAGGTCGTCGTTGCTGTTCTGAGTGTGCTCACCTCGCTCGGCCTTGTGGGTCTGTTCCCCTCGGCCGCCCAGGCCGCACCCGCGGCCCCGCTGTACTTCGCGCTGGGAGACTCGTACGCCGCCGGTCTGGGCAATACCACCGCCGCGGGCCTGACGTCGTACGCGGACCTGCTGGTGACACGCGGGTACGTGCAGTACGGAGCCAAGCTCGCCGAGCCGTACGGCGGCACCACCGACAGCGTGATTGCGGACCAGGTGCCCCAGGTGAACCGAAGTGCCAAGCTCGTCACCCTCACGGTGGGTGGAAACGACGTCGGCTGGGTCAACGTGGTGGCGGCCTGCGTGGCCGGCGACCCGACCTCGGCAGCGTGCCAGACCGCCGTCGCCCAGTCGCAGACGGCGATCGCGGGGCTGAAGCCGAAGGTAGAGGCGACGATCCGGGCGATCAAGCGTCAGACCCCGAGCGCCCGCATCGTCGTCACCGGGTACCCGTTGCTGTTCCCGACCACCAACCCGCTGACGCCTCTGAACGTCGGGCTCAATCGGGCGATGGCGGCCGCGGCCATGGCGCAGGACGTCACGTTCGTCGACGTGGTCCCGGCCTTCATGGGGCACGACGTGCTGTCTGCGGACCGGTGGTTGAACAACCCCTGGCTGGGTGACACCGACATGCCGCTCCACCCCAACGCCGCCGGCCAACAGGCCTACCTGACTGCGGTGGCAGCCGCCCTGCCCGGGAACTTCCAGCAGGCCGCCAAGGCAAAGAAGGCTGCCTGATCAGAGCTTTCGACCGGGGTACGGCTGACCTACCCCGGTCTCGCTCTCGGGACGCACGAAGCCCGACGTCAGACTCGTGATCGCCGAAGAGCGGCGGGGAGTCTGGCGTCGGGCCAGGTGGGTGATCAGGCGCGGTAGCGGAACAGCACCTCGCCGGCGTTCTCGACGACGGTGATGGCAGGGTCCGCCTTCCACGCCTCGACGTCGATCGTGTCGGGGTCGAGGTAGCCGAGGTTGACCTGCGCGCACACCTCCGGCGGGATCTGGGTGGCCAGCGTGACCTTGATCCGGTTCTTCTCGATGCCGGTCTCGGGATCGTAGGTGCCGGCGCCACGCACGTGCGTGGAATGTGCCAGGACTCCCTTGGGTACGTCCTTGAACTTGTCCCACTGCTTGGTGAAGTACTCGATGCAATGGTAGCCGATGTCGTAGATCTCGTGGTGAGTCTCGGACACCTCGGTGACGTGCGGGGCGTAGATGACGACCTCGCCGCCGTCGGCCATCGCGGGCTGCGCCTTGTAGCAGCCCTTGGCCGCGGTCCAGATGTCGTCGTATCGCGTCGGCATCATCGCGAGCATCTTGGTGTACGGCTGGTCCGTGTAGACGATGTGGCTCTCCGCCGCCACGGCCGCGGTGGCCGCCCATGCATCCTCGGTGGTGCCGAACGCGGCGGCCTCGATCAGCCCGGTCCCCGACTGCACGACCAGGCACAAGGCCAGCTTCTCGTTGTCGATGAGATCGGAGCCGGCGTTGACGATCGCGCGGACCGGCGTGACACCCTCGACGCCGATCATCGACTCGACACCGATCAGGGCGCCGACCCAGTGCGACAGATCGATGGCCTCGTGCGTGGCGCAGCCGGGGATGAAGTACTTGTTGCCGCCGGAGATCCCGATCACCTCGTGGGGGAAGACGGGTCCGATCACGATGTTGTAGTCGGCCTCGACCACGTAGCGGTTGATCTCGACGTCGACCTTCTCGCGCATGCTGCCGTTGGACAACTCGAAGATCTGGTCTTCGCTCAGCGTGCCGACCGTCACGATCTTGTCGTGGTCGAGCCACTCGTGGTTACGGATGTCCATGCCGGGGTACAGAGCCTCGAGGCCGCCCGGCTCGGCGCCGAACATGCGCTCGATCTCGTCGATCTCCATGTAGGAATGCGTGCCGAGAGCGATGATCGCAGTCAAACTACCCGCCCGGTCGATCAAGGCCTTGTGCACGATCCCCATGACGAGCGGCAACGGCATGCTGCGTGTGCCGTCAGGCACGACGAGTACGACATTCTTGCCATCCAGCGGGACCCGGGCGAGGTTCGAATTGATGAAAGCCTCGAGGTTCTCATCACTCACGTGTGCGTGCGGACCGCCGATGGTTTCGACGGGAATGGGTGTGGTCATGAAGCGCCTTTCTCTTCGTCGCGGACTCTATCCAGGGCTTTGGTTTCGTCAGGAGTTTGCCCCGTGTTTCCGTCTCCGCGGGGTGTCCCCGAAGGCGGAAACCCTTGGCAACGGCACCAGGTACGGCCCCGCCAGTCAAGGATGGTGGCATGGCTTCACTGGCCCCGTTGCCGTGTGCTGTCAGGAGGCAGTGCCTAGCAGGGGTCGGCAGTCGAAGCCACTGAAGTCACCCACGTGCTCGTCGCCGAGCCGCCCAGAAAGGTCTTCAACATTGACTGAGCTCCGCCACCTGTCCCGGGCGACCGACGGCCGTCCAGCCGCCCCGGTCAGGATCATCCATCTCGGTCTCGGCAACTTCCACCGGGCCCACCAGTGCTGGTACACCGAGCACGCAGCAGACGCCGACGCGTGGGGCATCGCCTCGTTCTCGGGTCGCAGCGACACTCACGTCAAGGAACTGAACAGCCAAGGGGGCCTGTACACCCTCGTGTTCCAGGCTGCCGACACGACGAGCGAGATCATCAGCTCGATCGTGGCCGCCCACGTGGGCAACGACCTTGACGCCCTGCGGGCCTACTTCGCCTCTCCCGAGGTCCAGATCGTCACCTCGACGATCACGGAGGCAGGCTACGTGCGCAATTCCGCCGGTGGGCTCGACCTGAACAATGCCAACGTGCAGGCCGACATCGAGGCGCTCAAGGCCGACGGTGCCAACGCGAAGGTCTCGACGGCTCCCGGCAAGTTCGTCATGGGCTTGCTGGCGCGTCGCGCCGCCGACGCCGGCAAGATCACGTTCGTCCCCTGCGACAACGTGGTCGACAACGGCCCGATGACCAAGCGCGTCATCGCCGATCTGGTCGCCCAGGTCGATCCTGGCCTGCAGGAATGGATCGATGCCAACGTGGGCTACGTGACCACCATGGTCGATCGGATCACGCCCCGGCCGACAGCGGCCGACCTCGAGTTGGTCAAGGAACTGACTGGTGTCGACGACGCTGCGCCCGTGGTGACCGAGCCGTTCAAAGAGTGGGTCCTCGAAGGCGAGTTCGCCGGCGAGCGCCCGCAGTGGGAGGCCGCCGGAGCCAACTTCGTCGACGACATCGTTCCGTTCGAGCACCGCAAGCTGTGGCTGCTCAACGGGTCGCATTCGTTGATGGCCTACGCGGGCCCCATCCTGGGCAAGACGACCGTGTACGAGGCCGTCACCGATCCCACCCTCCGCGGTTGGGTCGACGAGTGGTGGGACACGGCAGTCAAGCACCTGCCGCTTCCGGCCGACGTCGTGGCTGCCTACCGGGCCGCCCTGGTCGACAGGTTCGAGAACCCGTCCATCAAGCACCTCCTGAGCCAGATCGCAGCCGACGGTTCCCAGAAGGTGCCGATCCGCTTCGTGCCGACCCTGAAGGCCGAGCTGGCCAACGGTGTCGTACCCGAAGGAGCCACCCGCCCGATCGCCGCCTGGATTCTGCATCTGCAGGGCAAGTCGCCGGTCGCCGTCAACGACGCTCGTTCCGACGAAGTCCTGGCCCTGGTGTCCGACGACGACGCCGAATCTGTCGCCAAGGTGCTGGCCTTCCTCGGGGTGGACAACGACGATGTGGCGGCCACCGTGCTGCGGCAGATGGGCGAGATCCTCGCCGCCGCCCAGTAACACACTCACGCAGTCGAGCCCGCCACCTGAGGTGGCGGGCTCGACTGCGTGATCAGGGGCCCGATGCCCCTTGGGATCATAGGGATGCGCCGATCAATGCTGTGCCGAGCGAAGCAGCGCTTCCTTAGCGCGTCGATCGCCCTCCCAGACAGCGGGTAATCGACGCGCCAAGCGGCGGCGAACCAGCCGGTGGACTCGCTGGCCGTAGCGCTTCCTTAGCTGTTGAAGGTGGCGTCCAAGGTCTTCTCGACTCCTGACAGGGCCTGCGACACCGGGCAGTTCTGCACGGTGTCCTGCGCGAACTTCTCGAAGGTGGCGGCGTCGATGCCGGGCACGGTCCCCACGACCTTGACGTGCGCGCCGGTGATGCCGACACCGGGCTGGAAGCTGACCTGCGCGGTCGTATCCAGGCTGGTCGGAGGAGTGCCGTTGCCCGTGAGGCCGTGAGACAGAGCCATCGAGTAGCAGGTCGACAACGCGGCGGCGATGAGCTCTTCGGGGTTGGTCGTACCCTTCCCCGCCTCTGCCCTGGCTGCCCAGCGAACGTCGAACGTAGCGACCCCGGATGTCTGCAGCTCGGTGGTGCCGGACCCTTCGGTCAAGGTGCCTTCCCAGTGGGTGAAAGCGGTGTTGGTCGTAGCCATGTGACTCTCCTCGATGTCCGGCAGCGGCGAGACGGAGCTGCCCCTGGCGACCGCGCCGGCGCTCTGTGGCCGACAACCGACCGACGCCGGGAGGTATTCCCCGGCCCATCGACCGGTCGGCCCTACTTGTCGAAGGTGACCCGACCGTTCCAGACCGTGCAGACGACGGGTTCGGGCAGGTCGCGACCGTGGTAGGGGTTGTTCCTGCTCCGTGACGCCGAGCGATCTCGGTCGACGACCGCTCGGGCGGCAGGATCCACGAGCACGAACGTCGCCGGCTCGCCGACGGCCAACGGCCGACCCTGCACGGTGTCGACCCCGCCGATCCGGGCCGGGGCTTGCGACATCCGGTCGGCGATCCCGCTCCAGCCCATTCGGTTCAGCGCCACCTCCGTGACGACCGCGAGCGCTTGTTCAAGGCCGAGCATGCCGCCACGGGCGTCGGAGAAGGCGTGGTCGGCGTCCTGAGCCTCGTACGGGTCGTGGTCGGTGGCGACCGCGTCGATCGTGCCGTCCACGAGGGCGTCGACGAGCGCTGCGACGTGCTCTGACGTGCGCAACGGAGGGTTGACCTTGAACGTCGGATCGTACGACTCGACCTCTCGGGTCGTGAAGTACAGGTGGTGTGGCGCGACTTCTGCCGTGACCCGGATGCCCCGCCGTTTCGCCCACCGGATGACCTCGACGGACTCGGCGGTCGACACGTGGCAGACGTGCAACCTGGCGCCGGTCAGACCTGCGATCTGCACGTCCCGGGCGACGATCACCGACTCGGCGACAGCCGGCCAGCCGGGCAGCCCCAGGCGACCCGAGATCTCCGACTCGTGGCAGCAGGCGCTGGCGCCGGCCAGATGAGGATCCTGCGCGTGCTGGGCCACGACCGCGTCGAAGGCAGTGCCGTACTCCATGGCACGTCTGAGCACCCCGGCGTCAGAGATGCACCGGCAGGCATCGGAAAAGAACCGCACGCCCGCGACGCGGGCCATCAGGCCCAGCTCGGCCAACTCCGTACCCGCTCGCTGTCGCGTGACCGCCCCTACCGGGGTGACGAGAGCCGAAGCGCCGACGGCGAGGTTCCGGACGTGCTGAGCCGCCTCGGCCGTATCGGTCACCGGGGAGGTGTCGGCCATCGCGAACACCGCGGTGTACCCGCCGCGTGCGGCAGCGGCCGTACCACTGGCGAGGGTTTCCGCGTCCTCGAACCCGGGCTCCCGCAGATGGGCGTGCAGGTCGACCAGGCCCGGCAGGGCGACCAGCCCGTCCGCGTCGATCCGCCGTACGCCCGCAGTCGCGTCCGTGGAATCAGCGAACCGGCCGGAGCCGTCGACGTACAGGTCCGCGCGCGACCCGTCGGGCAGCTGCGCTCCAGTGACGAGCAGACTCATGCCGCCCCCTCCTGTGCTCCGCCGAGCAGGTGATAGAGCACGCTCATCCGTACGGCCACGCCCGCGGCCACCTGGTCCAAGACCAGCGAATTCACCGCGTCGGCCGCCTGGGCGGAGATCTCGACACCTCGGTTCATGGGACCCGGGTGGCAGATCGCCGCCGTCGGCTTGAGACGCGCGACGCGTTCGGGAGTGAGGCCGTACGCCTGCGCATATTCCCTGGTGGAACCGAAGAATCCACCCTCCATGCGTTCCCGCTGCACCCGCAACATCATGACGACGTCGGCGCCCTCCAGCGTGGCGTCGAGATCGTGGCTGACCTCCACGGGCCACTCGCGGACGCCGGGCGGCAGCAGCGTCGGAGGGGCGACCAAGGTAACCGTTGACCCCAGCGTGTGCTGCAGCCACACGTTCGACCGGGCCACGCGGCTGTGCAGGATGTCGCCCACGATCGCGATTCGTACCCCAGGCCAGCCGGTCAGGCCCAGCTCCCGCCGTTGCCGCCGGATCGCGAACGCGTCGAGTAGGGCCTGGGTGGGGTGTTCGTGCCAGCCGTCGCCCGCATTGACCACGCTCGACGCGACCCAACCGGCCACCTGGGCGACCGATCCGGACCCGGCATGACGGATCACGAACGCGTCGACCCCCATCGCCTCCAGCGTGCGCACCGTGTCGCGCATCGACTCGCCCTTCGAGACCGACGACCCCTTCGCCGACACGTTCATCGAGTCGGCCGACAGGCGCTTTTCCGCCAGTTCGAACGAGCCGCGGGTGCGAGTCGAGTCCTCGAAAAACAGGTTGACGATCGTACGGCCGCGCAGCGTCGGCAGCTTGGGTACGGGCCGCGCCAACACCGCAGCCATCTCCTCGGCGGTGTCGAGCAGTTCGTTGACCTGGGTCTGGCTGAGGTCGCGGGCGCTGAGGAGGTGTTTCACCGAGCCGCCCCGATCGTCACGTGGGTCATGCCATCCGACTCCTCGAGTCGTACCCTCACGCGTTCCGAACTGCGCGTGTCCAACGCTCGTCCCACGAAGTCGGCCCGGATCGGCAACTCCCGATGGCCTCGGTCGACGAGCACGGCGAGGCGTACGGCACGGGGCCGGCCGAGGTCGTTGAGCGCATCGAGCGCTGCGGCGACGGTTCGCCCGGAGTAGAGCACGTCGTCGACCAGCACGACCACCTGGTCGGTGATCGAGCCGGGGATGCGGGTACGGCCGATCGGAGTCAGGGTGTGCCGCGAGCGCAGGTCGTCCCGGTACATCGTGATGTCCAACTCGCCGACCGGCACCGTGGCGCCCTGCGCGGCCAGGGCCTCGGCGAGGCGTGCCGATAGCGGCACGCCGCGGGTGGGGATGCCGAGCAGCACCAGATCGTCGGCGCCTTGGTTGGCTTCCAGGATCTCGGCTGCCATTCGGGTGACGGCCCGAGCAACGTCGGCGGCGTCGAGGATGGTCCGCTCGTCAGCGCTCACCGTTGCACTCCTGGTGGGTCGCGGTGCCGGTCCAGCCGGCCGATCGCACGGCGCGAGAAGCGCCCGCACGCGGCAATCTAGCGCACTGGCCCGGCCTGGCGACGAGGCAGGAGGGAGCGACAGAACTGGCTTGCTCGTGATTGGCTGGCGTCCATGACCGAGTTCCCTGGTGAGTCGCGCATCGTCAAGGCCGAGAGGATCATCCTGGCCCCTGCCGCAGAGATCTTCGAGCTGATCGCCGATCCCACGCGCCAGCCCGAATGGGACGGAAACGACAATCTGGCCGGTGCCGCCACCCACCAACGAGTGACCGGCGTGGGTGACGTGTTCGGAATGCGAACCAACAAAGAAAAACTGAAGGACAACCAGATCGTCGCCTTCGAAGAAGGGCGGGTCATTGCCTGGCTGACCGCCGACGCCGGGCAGCAAGCGCCCGGTCACATCTGGCGGTGGGATCTGACCCCACTGCCCGACGGCAGCACGCTGGTCACCCACACCTACGACTGGCGGGGCGTCGCCGACGAGAGCCGGTGGCCTCGCCACCGCCAGACGACCTCGGCCAATCTGGCCGCGTCGATCGACCGGCTCGCGGCTCTGGCCGAGCGAACCAGCTAGGCTCGACCGTACTGGCCGCCCGACGAGGGAGAGACGATGAGCGGATTGCTTGGATTCCTGATCCCGTTCGGCATGCCTGGCTGGCCGCCGGTCGAACAGCCGACCCTGGTCCACCTCCTGACGATCATCCTGTTCCTGCCGCTGGCGGTCGGAGCGATCATCACGCTCATCGGATTCACCCCGTCGCTGCGCCGCAGCATCGCCCAGGGCACCCCGGACCGGGGCGGGGTGTAACCCTCCTCGGAATGTCCGTCCTCCCGTCGTGGTTGTCGGCGATGACAGCGACGTCGTTCGCACCTTCAGCACTCCGAAAGGTCAATGCGTGACCACTCAAGTCGACTTCTGGTTCGATCCCGCCTGCCCGTGGGCTTGG
>JBDHZQ010000046.1:0-18755 GCA_039811945.1 Propionibacteriaceae bacterium | reverse complement strand
TTGCCACCCCGCCGACGCATCCCATGAGCACGCCGCGACCGCCCTGAGGCTTCATCATCGCGTGGGCGCCGACCTGAGGGGCGAGGCAGCCCGCGACCTCGCTCATGGGGTAGAGCAGCGGCAGCAAACCTGACGGCAGTTGGACCGTCTCGTAGGCGATCGCCGTCGTCTTCGCCCTGAGGAGGGCCTCGGTGCCGGGCCGGTCTGCGGCCAGGTGCAGATAGGTGAAGAGGAGGAGGTCGTCGCGTAGGCGGTGGTATTCGGAGGCGACGGGTTCCTTGACTTTGATCACCAGGTCGCCGGCAGCCCAGGTCTCGTCGGCTCCGTCGAGGATCGTGGCCCCTTGCGCGGCGTACTCCTCGTCGGTGATCGACGACCCCATCCCCGCACCACGTTGGATGAACACCTCGTGCCCGCGCCGCGCGAGTTCGTTCACTCCGACCGGCGTGATCGCCACGCGTGCCTCGTTGTCCTTGACCTCGGTCGGAACTGCGATCCTCATGGTGCGCCTCTCGTCGTGCTGGGTCCGTCATATCACCCCCTGCGATCCTGATGTCGGTCGCCGTACGAGCGTGCCAAGCTGGCCGGCATGAACCCTCGCCCGCGAGCACTGCTGGCCGCGATGAAACCCCTGGTGACCCAGGTGTTCACCCCGTCCCTGCTGGCCGAGTTGGCCGAGGCCTACGAGGTCGACACCGAGCAGTTCGTATGGTCGTGGCAGGCGGTGCCCGACGAGAGACTGGCCGAGGTCGAGGTGGTCGTCACAGGCTGGGGCGCGCCGACGGTGGGTGATGCCGTACTCGATCGCATGCCGAAACTGCGCGCCGTCTGCCACGCTGCCGGCACCGTGAAATCGCTCGTCAGGCGGCGGGTGCTCGAGCGGGGAGTCGTCGTCACGAGCGCGGCCTTCGCCAATGCGGAGCCGGTGGCGCAGTACACCCTTGCAGCCGTCATCTCGGCGGCGAAGATGATCGGCCAGGCGGCGGCGAGGTATCGGAGTGAACGTGCAGACGTCGCGTCGTTCGCCCTGGCTGCAGCGAACTCGGAGGCGGGCCTGTACGGAACCACGATCGGCATCGTCTCGGCCTCGACGATCGGGCGGCGGGTGATCGAGCTGCTGCGCCCGCTCGAGGTGGAGGTCTTGCTGTACGACCCCTTCGTCTCGGAAAGCGACGCCGCCCAACTCGGGGCCACGAAGGTGGATCTCGACGACCTCTTCCGTCGGTCGAGGGTCGTATCGCTGCACGCACCGGACCTCCCTTCGACACGAGGGATGATCACGCGGGCTCTTCTGGAATCGATGCCCGAGGGCGCGACGTTCGTCAACACCGCCCGGCCACTGATCGTGGATTCCGACGGGTTGCGGGCGGTCCTGGCCTCGGGCCGGATCAACGCCGTGCTCGATGTCACCGACCCCGAGCCCCTGCCAGCCGACGATACTCTCTGGGACATGCCGAACGTCACGCTCACCCCTCACTGGGCGGGTTCGGTCGGCCGTGAGCAGGGGCGACTCGGCCGGGCGGCGGTCGACGAGGCGCTCCGGATCGCGCGCGGTGAGGCGCCGCTTCATCCGGTGACGCTCGATCGGTGGGACATCATGGCCTGAGGGCGGGACAGAACGTCCCCTCAACGCTCGACGCGCCGGGTTCAGGCCAGGTTCGAGCGGTTGAGGTCGTGTTTTGTCCCGGTCAGGGACGCCATCACCTGGCACATCGACATCGCGCCGAGTTCGAGCCCTACGCTCACCACCATGAGTTCCCCGTGGGCCAAGGTCACCGCGATCGGACGTGGCTTGTGGGTGCCGGTCGTCATCGGTGTCGCCGCGTGGGTGATCGGGCTGTACGTGCCGGTTGTCGGCGCCCCGATCATCGCGATCGTGCTCGGCCTGGTCGTCGGCAACATCGCCGGGCAACCGGCGAGTTGGGCCAAAGGTCGCGCGTTCGCCTCGAAGAAGGTGCTGCAGACGTCGATCGTGCTGATGGGTGCCGGCATGTCGCTTCAGCAGGTGGCGTCGGTGGGCTGGCAAGGCTTTCCGGTCATGGTGGGCACGATCGCCACCGCCATCGCGGGCGGAATCGTGATCGGCCGGGCGATGAAGGTGGAGCGCGAGGCACGGATCCTCGTGACGTACGGCACAGCCATCTGCGGTGCCTCGGCCATCGCCACGATGAGCGTAGTGATCGCGGCGAGCGCGGAGGCGGTCGCCACGAGCGTGGCTGTGATCGTCGTCTACAACGTGCTCGGGGCGATTCTGTTCCCGACTCTCGGTCATGCGATGGGGATGTCGCAGGAGTCGTTCGGCCTGTGGGCGGGAACCGCCGTGAACGACACGAGTTCGGTCGTGGCAGCAGCCACGGTGTTCGGGGCCGTGGCCGCGTCGTACGCCGTCGTCGTCAAGCTCGCCCGGACGCTCATGATCGTGCCGCTCGTGATCTTCCAGCGGTGGTGGGGAAAGCGTCAGTACCCCGAACTGATGCCCGAGTCCGGTCCGTGGTGGAAGCTCGTGCCTCCCTTCCTCATGCTGTTCCTCGTCGCCGCCGGGCTGCGATCGCTCGGCGTGATCCCGACGTCGTGGGCGCCGGGGTTGGCCTTCCTGGCCCACTTCGGGATCACCGTCGCGATGGCGGGAGTCGGCATGTCGAGTTCGATCGCGGCCGTGCGCAAGGCTGGGTGGAAACCCCTCGTGTTGGGCGGCATCCTGTGGGCCGTCGTGGCGATCTCGAGCCTGGTGATCCAGTGGGCGACCGGTCGGCTCTGACGCGCCGCACCTCGGGCCTCGCAGGTGCCGGGGGAATCAGTCGGCGCTGCCTGCTGGCCGGAGCCGCGGTGAGCCTCGTGGGGTTCGGAGTTGCGGGCTGCACGGCGACCAAGTCGACCATCGACTGGGTGCCGGTCGCCGTACCCGGCACGCCCGTCCTGCTCCGGAGCCTGGGCGACCAGCTGTTGGTCGGGATCACCGATTCGGCCGGCCGACCGGGACTGTGCCTTCCGCAGGGCGCGGACTGGCGGGTGGTGCCGGTGGTGCCGAAGACGGGGTACGGCGAAACCGCGGTCTGGCGGGCCCTGGCCATCGATTCCCGGGACGGCATCGTCGGCATCGGGCATGCGGTCGGCGGCGCCCACGGGAATGCCAGGTGGACTGTTTGGCGCGGCGATGGGTCCAACGTCGTCGAACAGCCGCAGGTGCTGGGCACGTTCGGCGGGCTGGCCGGCGGGGCGTTGTACGACGTGGTGGCGGCGGCGACGGGCACCTTCCTCGTGGGCACCTGGTCCGGCGCTGAAGGGATGGACGTGTCGACGTGGCACCTGGCGGGGGACACCTGGGTACGAAGGGAATCTGCGGGTACGGCATTGGCCAGCACCCTGGGTGGGCAGGTGTCCGTGGCCGGCGGTGCTCCGGTGGGTGAAGGCGCTGTCCTGGTCGGAGCGGTCACGCAGCCGGGCGAAGAGGTGTCGCGGGCAGCCGTACTGTGGCGCGGAGGGGACTCCGGCTGGGAGCGACTCGACCTGCCGGCTGACGGTCGTCTGGCCAGTGCAGAAGGGGTGGCGACCGACGGTGACCGGGCGTTGGTGCTCGGCCGGGTGGACGGTCGCCTCACCGGGTGGCGGGTGGGGGCGACGGGTGGGCCCGAGTCGGTACGGCTGCCCGACCGCACCCTCGCCGACGACGTCGTGCTGGCTCCTCCGGTGATCGCCGACGGGCGCGGGCTTGCGGTGGTGCCGTCCGGAGGGGATTCGTCGCTGGTGGTGGAGGGATCGGGAGGGTGGTCCGTACGGGGTGGGCCACCCGGGACGCCCGTTCAGATCGCAGTCGTCCAACCTGACGCCTACGTCGTCACCGTCACCGACGGGACCACGCGACTCTGGCGCGGAGCGTGGTGAGTCGGTTCAACCTCCCCGCGTAGGCCTTGAAGGCGACTGCTGGATCGGCGATCTGATCCGGGGACACACGTCCTGCCGCTCGACGCGACGGACGAACTGGGTTCCTTCTTCGCCGGATTCCTGACACGGTGAGCAGGGCCGGAGAACGACCGACACGAGGCAGGAGACGAGCATGGTCGACGTACGGCAGTTGCTGGACGACACGCCCCGCCAGTTGTTCGTGGGCGGGCACTGGATCGACGGCGAGCGCGGTTCCTTGACGGTCGACGACCCGGCCACCGGCGAGGCGCTGGCCGACGTGGCCAACGCATCGGTGGCCCAGGGCCTCCGAGCCCTGGACGCCGCGGCCGAGGCTCAAGCCGACTGGGCCCGGACGGCGCCCCGGACCCGGTCCGAGATTTTGCGCCGAGCGTTCGACGCAGTCACGGCCGAGGCCGAGGAATTCGCCACCCTGATGAGCCTCGAGATGGGCAAACCTCTCGCCGAGTCGAGGGGCGAGGTGACCTACGCGGCCGAGTTCCTGCGCTGGTTCTCGGAAGAGGCGCCGCGGATCGCTGGTCGGTACCAGCCGTCGCCGGAAGGCACTCAGAGGCACTTGGTGACCCGTCGCCCGGTCGGCCCCAGCCTGATGATCACCCCGTGGAACTTCCCGCTCGCCATGGCGACGAGGAAGGTCGGACCTGCGTTGGCGGCGGGGTGTACGGCGATCGTTCGGCCCGCTCATCTGACGCCTCTGACGACATTGCGGTTCGCTCGCGTGCTGCAGGAGGCGGGGTTGCCCGACGGAGTCGTGAACGTCGTGACCTGCCTCGAACACGACGTCACCGACGCACTGATCGCCGACCCGCGGCTGAGGAAGCTCTCGTTCACCGGGTCGACACCGGTGGGTCGGAAGCTGCTGGCCCAGGCGGCTCAGAACGTGCTGAAGACGTCGATGGAGCTGGGCGGCAATGCGCCGTTCATCGTGTTCGAGGATGCCGACCTCGATCGTGCTGTCGCCGGAGCCGTACAGGCGAAACTTCGCAACATGGGCGAGGCCTGCACTGCCGCGAACCGGTTCCTCGTTCACGAGTCGGTGGCCGACGAGTTCGCCCGCCGCCTGACGGCCGAATTCAGCGTCCTTCGGATGGGGCACGGGCTGGAGCCGGCCACCAAGGTGGGGCCGCTGATCACGCAGAAGGCCCGCGCCGACATCGACGGGCTCGTGCGTGAGGCGCAGGAGCAGGGGGCCGAGGTGCTGACCGGCGGCCGGATCCCCGACTGCGACGGCTGGTTCTACCCGCCGACGGTGGTGAGCCGTACCCCTCGTGACTCACGACTCGCCACCGAAGAGATCTTCGGCCCGGTCGCCGCGATCACGACGTTCGCGACCGAGGCCGAGGCGCTCGACCTGGCGAATCGGGTCGACGTGGGATTGGCGGGGTACGTCTACACGGCGGATTTGCGCCGGGTCCTGCGCCTGAGCGAGGTCCTCGAGACCGGGATGATCGGCGTCAATCAGGGCATCATCTCCAACGCCGCAGCCCCGTTCGGAGGCATCAAACAGGCCGGCTTGGGCCGTGAAGGCGGGGCCGAGGGGATCGAGGAGTACCTGGAGACGATCTACGTCTCGCTCCCCGACCCCTGGTGACGAGCGGTCAGGACGATCTGCGGCTGGTGCTCAGATTGAACAACCGGTAGAGCGGGCAGAACCGCACGAGCGAGGTCAAGGCGAGGATCACTGCGACGACGATCAGGATGATGCCGCCCACGCTGCCGAAGCCGACCAGGTCGGCGACGACGAGGGCGACGGCGGCGAGGACGAGCCGTACGACCCGATCGGTCGTGCCGACGTTGACGGTCATGGTGACCACCTCTTCCGTGGCGGTGACGCGACGTGTTTCGCGGGGACGCCAACGATCCGAGTATACCCATGGGGGTATTTGGCGTGAAGGTGGGCGATCCATGATGGGTGCGTGCTCGTCTTGGCCGTCGTCTCCATCAACCTGGCGTTCGTGTTCTACACGCTCGGGGTGTGGATCCAGCGGCGGCAGCGGGTCCTCGCCTGGCGACACGCGGCGTTGTTCGGGCTGGGGCTCATGTTCGACGTGACCGGCACGATCTTGATGTACGGCATCGCCGCCCGTCAGGGCGCTCCCGGGGCGGGTGGTGGCGCTGTCCTGACTCAGATCATGGCCGCGACCGGCACCGTTGCGTTGGCGCTCATGGCCGTCCACGTGGTCTGGGCGGTCGTCACATTGATGCGGGCGCGACCGCACGAACTGGGCCGGTTCCACCGCTGGTCTGTCCTGGTGTGGGCGGTCTGGCTCGTGCCGTACCTCACCGGCCTAGCCGGTTCCATGATCCGCTGAGGTCGTTGCCCCCGCGGCCTTGCCGCGGCCGGCGCGCTGTCGGGAATAGTCTGGGACCTATCCGCTGGCGGGTCGGGAGATGAGTCTGGCAAGGGGCGATGAAGGGAGTCGCATGGGCGAGCAGTACGTGGTGGGGGTCGACTTCGGCACACTGAGCGGCAGGGCGCTGGTCGTGCGAGTCAGCGACGGCGCCGAACTCGGCGAAGGGGTGTTGCCGTACCCGCACGGGGTGATCGACGAGCGACTTCCGGGTACGGGGGAGCGGCTCCCTGCGGAGTGGGCTCTCCAGGTCCCCGAGGACTACCTCGAGGTGCTTCGTACGGCAGTGCCTCAGGCGGTCGCCGAGTCAGGAGTGTCGCCAGACGACATCGTCGGCATCGCGCTCGACTTCACGGCCTGCACGGTCATGCCGGTGACCGCTGACGGAACGCCGCTGTGTGAGACGGCCGAGTTCGCCGGCAACAAGCACGCCTTCGTCAAGTTGTGGAAGCACCACGCTGCCCAGCGTCAGGCGGACCGGATCAACGCGCTGGCGCGTGACCGCGGTGAGGGGTGGCTTGCTCGGTATGGGGGCCTTGTCTCCTCGGAATGGCAGTTCGCCAAGGGGTTGCAGTTGCTCGAAGAGGCACCCGAGGTGTACGGCGCAATGGCGCGATTCGTCGAGGCCGGGGACTGGGTGGTCTGGAAACTGTGCGGCACGTACGTACGGAATGCGTGCGCCGCGGGCTACAAGGGTCTGCTCCAGGACGGTTCGTATCCGTCCGCCGACTTCTGCGCCGCCCTCAACCCTCGTTTCGGCAACTTCGTGGCCGACAAGCTTGATCACCCGATCGGTCAGCTCGGGGAGGCGGCCGGTCGTCTCACCGCCGAGGCGGCTGAATGGACCGGTCTGCGCCCTGGCATTGCCGTTGCGGTCGCGAACGTCGATGCTCACGTGGCGGCGGCTGCGGCGCAGGGGGTGGAGCCGGGCCTCCTGGTCGCGATCATGGGGACATCGACGTGTCACATGATCAATGCCGACAGCCTCCAGATCGTGCCTGGGATGGCCGGCGTGGTCGAGGGCGGCATTGTCAAAGGGCTCTGGGGGTACGAAGCGGGCCAGTCCGGGGTCGGTGACATCTTCGCCTGGTTCGTCGATCGCTGTGTGCCTCCGGCGTACCACGAAGCTGCTGCCGCCCGCGGCGTCGGTATTCACGAGTACCTGACCGAACTGGCCTCCGCGCAGCAGGTGGGGGAGCACGGATTGGTGGCCCTTGACTGGTTGAGCGGCAACCGGTCTGTGTTGGTGAACCACGACTTGACGGGGTTGATCCTTGGCCTCACGCTCTCGACGAAGCCCGAGGACATCTACCGAGCGCTTCTGGAAGCGACGGCGTTCGGCACCAAAGTGATCGTGGACGCCTACCTCGCGGCCGGCGTCCCAGTCGAGGAGTTCATCGTGATCGGGGGGCTCAAGCGGAACCCGATGCTGATGCAGATCTACTCCGACGTGCTCGACCTGCCCCTCTCGGTCGTCACCTCCGAGCAGGGCGGGGCACTCGGTTCGGCGATTCACGCGGCCGTCGCGGCTGGGGTCTATCCCGACGTGGCGACTGCGGCAGCAGCGATGGGCGGCAGGGAGCAAGGCGTCTTTGCACCTCGACCGGCCGAGGTCGAGGCGTATCGGGCCTTGTACGACGAATACGTGATCCTCCACGACTACTTCGGCCGCGGGGGGAACGAGGTCATGCGGCGGATCGGCGACATCCGCAGGAAAGCCCGCGCCTGACATCCGCGGCGACCGCAGTTCGAATGTGACCGGTTCAATCCCAGTGCGAACGCAATCTGCCTGCTGACAGCGATTTGACGCGTTCAAATCGGACCCGACCCCGATTCAGAGGCAGTTTGCGTACCTATCCCGGATGTACGGGCCAGCCCGGGTCAGCGGTTGATCATCTTCTGCATGGCCTCGGGATAGCGGATCTGGTCGACCTGGAATTGCGCGGAGGTTCGGTCGAGTTCGGCCACGTCGTCGTCGGTGAGCCGGACGGTCGCGGCCAACGAGTTCTCGGTGGCGCGATCAGCCCTACTCGTACCGGGAATGGGCGCTGCGTACGACCGGGTCGTGATGATCCAGGCGAGAGCCACTTGACCAGGTGTGCACGAGTGACGGGCCGCGATCGTTCGCACCACGTCCACCAACGCCTGGTGCTGCGCGAGGGTGTCGTCGTTGAAACGTGGGAACTGGGCCGAGTTCTTGCCTGCGACATCAGCGGCCTTGGAGATCGTGCCGGTCAGATACCCCTTGCCCAGCGGGCTGAACGGGACCAGGCCGATCCCCAACTCCTCCAGAACCGGCAGGATCGCGGCCTCAGCCTCGCGCCACCACAGCGAGTATTCGGACTGCAGGGCGGTGAGAGGTTGTACGGCATGGGCGCGCCGGATCGTTTCGACGCCGACCTCGCACAAGCCGAAGTGGGCCACCTTGCCGGCTTCGATCAGCTCCTTGACCGCTCCGGCTGTGTCTTCGATGGGAACGTCGGGATCGAGGCGATGTTGATAGAGCAGATCGATCTGCTCCACTCCGAGGCGGGCCAACGAGCCGTCCACGACGTCGCGGATGTGATCGGGCTGGGAGTTCAGACCGGTGAGCCCGTTGTTGACGTTGAAACCGAACTTCGTCGCGATCACGACCCGGTCGCGGACCGGAGCGAGGACCTCCCCGACCAACCGCTCGTTTGCGTGTGCGCCGTACACCTCGGCGGTGTCGAAGAACGTGACCCCCGCATCGAGCGCCGCGCCGATCGCGGCCTTGGCCTGGTCCAGGTTGGTGAGGCTCATGCAGCCGAAGCCGATGTCGGAGACTCGCAGGCCTGACGAGCCGAGTGTGCGCGTGTTCATGGGTGGTCCCTTCGACGAATCGTTCCAGGGGCACTCTGCCGCTGGCGACGGCCAAGCTCAAGGAAAGAGCCTGAGGATCCGAAACTCCTCGGGTGTCGTGAATCGAGCGCGCCCAGGGCCGTACGACGCTAAATTGATTTAGCATCGGTTCTGATTGACCTCGACCTGAGGGGGGTTGATGTTCGCGATCGCTGAGTCGTGGGTGTGGGACTTCTGGATCGTGGATGACGGAGCCGTCTATCACCTCTTCTTCCTCCACGCGCCGAAGAGTTTGGGCGATCCCGAGCTTCGACACCGCCATGCCGGCATCGGCCACGCGGTGAGCGACGATCTCGTCACCTGGCACCGAAGGGCAGACGTGCTCGCCAGGGGTGCGCGTGGCGAGGTCGACTACACAGCGACGTGGACCGGGTCGGTCGTGCGCGGAGACGACGGGCTTTGGTACCTGTTCTATACCGGGATGAGCGCGCGGCCGGGCGGGTGCAGGCAGGTCATCGCGGGTGCCACCTCGCCCGATCTTGAGGCCTGGACCAAGCTTCCGGGCCCGCTCCTGCAGGCCGAGGAGCCGTGGTACGAGGTGTCGGACGGCTCGCACGCCGACGAAGCCTTCCGCGATCCGTGGGTCTTCAGGAACGCCGGGAACTCCGGTTGGCAGATGCTGATCACGGGGCATGCCGCTGTCGGCCCTCGTCTGGATCGGGGCATCGTCGGCCACGCCTCGTCACGGGACTTGAGAACGTGGACCCTCGAACCTCCCTTGTCGGAGCCTGGTCAGGGATTCGGGCAACTGGAGGTCATGGAAGTCGTGGAACTCGACGGCCGCTGGTTTCTCGTCTTCAATTGCCTCGCGGCGTACGTTCCTGTGGAACGACGGTTGTCAACCGGAGGAACATGGTTTGCGGCCGCGGACAGCAAGCTTGGGCCGTACGACATCGCTGGTGCTCACCTCCTGGTCGACGATCGGTTCTACATCGCGCGCGTGATCCGAACCCGCCACGGCCGGAACGTCGTGATGGCCTTCAGGAACAAGGGTCCGAGCGGAGGATTCGTGGGCGAACTGACCGATCCGGTCGACGTGGCCGTGGTCGACGGCGTACCCCGCGTGGTCGGGCCTGGTGCTGACGCGTGGGGTTGAGCTGACGCGTGGGGTTGCCCAGCCGCGGAACGGGCGTCGTTCGAGCGCGAGTGCCGACAGCGCCACCATCCGGGGAGACGGGAGGTGACCCGTACCCCCGGATGGTGGCTCCCCACACTCCTACTTCCACCCCGCGTAGACCGTGGTGTCGGCAGAGACGGTGATCTTGGACACACGGTTCTTGAGCGCTGCGTCGGCGAACCACCCCGTGAAGGTGAATCCGGAACGTTTCGGGCGATACTTCCCGAGATCGACGACGGTGCCGTCTGCGACCGTTTGTGGCGCCAAGACCTGGCCACCGGTGGTATTGAACCTCAGCTGGCGGGTGACGAGCGTGGACTTCACCTGAAGCGAGTTCGACGTCACGGTGCCGCTCTTGAGAGCCACGCTGAAGGTCCCTGCGGCTGAGACGGTGAGCACCGTTCCCTGCACGCTCACCCCGGTTCCGGACGGGACCCAGGTCGAGGTCGAGAGCGAGAAGGGCGCGTTGTACTGGTCCTTCGCCACCACCGAGAGTCGAGTGAGGTCGACGGTGGTCGTACCTCCCTTGGTCACGGTCACGTTCAGCGCCTGCGTCGGATCCGCGATCACGATCGAGGCCAGTGTCCGTTTCGGCTGCGCCGTGACTGCGATCCAGGGTGAGTACACGCCGTCGACGACTGCCCGTACGTGGAAGGTCCCTGCAACCGTGAAGCTGATCTTGTTGTCGACCACCGAGATGCCCGACGACGCCAGCTCCTGCGCCTGCCACGTCACATCGCGATCCACCTGCATTCCGGTGCTGTCGGTCAGCACAGGGGTCAGAGTCCCACTCACCGTAAGGGCAGGATCACCGACGTACCCGGTCAACGAACCGCTCACCGCGATCGTCCCGGTGAAGGGCTTGTAGTTGACGGTCACGGGTACGACCGCCGTGCTCACCAGGTCGGCGTTGGTAGTGGCCGGCCCGGTCTGGTCGGCGTAGGTGTAGATGCCGTCAGTGATGAGGTACTTGAGGTAGACGGTTCCCGGGGTGGACCCGGCGTTCAGTGTCGTCACCCCCGTGATCGAGTTCGTGTTCAGTTGCGCCACCGCGCTGGTAGGAGCCGGCGCCCCCGTGGAGTCGAGGACGATCCAATGACCACGCACGGGGTTGAAGCCGAAGTAGTCGACGAAGTACCGATTGATTCCGCGCAGCGGGATGTCGTCGGTGTAGAACTGGTCGCCCGGAGTCAACGTGATCGGCCGCAGCTGCGTGGTGGTCACCCGCTCCAGCGGGTAGAGCGGCGTGATCGCGGCCACGTTGGACGCGATGGTGGTGCTGGTGCCACTGAGCACGCCGCCGGTCAACGACATCGGCCGTACGTTGATGAGACGGTCCATCATCTGGGTGTAGTTGTACGACATCGTGTCGCCGAACCACTTGCGGAACATGCTCTCTGCCGCATCGGTGGCACGCGACCCCGTCTGGTCGATGGCAGCCCAGTCGAGGCCGCTGCCGTGGGTGGTCTCGTACCCCGCCGAGGTTCGGTTGGCGTAGCGAGCCTCAAGGTTGTCGGCCGCGAAAGCGACGCCGGCCGGGTTGTCGCCGAAGGTGGTCAGCGTCTGATCCGTCGTTGACACCTGATACTGCGAATACCCGATCACCTTTACCTTGTATTGCACGGCGACCGGGTAGTCGTACTTGGCGAGGAAGGTCGACTTGGTGGTCGACTGGCTGATCAGGGCACCGGTGTGCGGCGGCAACGCCATCGACACCTGGCCGCTGGCCGACGTGGAGACGCTGTTCGTCGTCGAGCTCGTCGTGGCGGTGCCGAACATCTCGGTGGCGTTCAAAGCCACCTTGATGGACTCCTTGCCGCCTCCGATCAGGCCGCTCAACGGCGTGGTGAGCTCAGTCGTGTACTCGATTGCCTGGGTGTGGCTGTACTGCTCGGTCGAGGTAACCGAGTTCGTGATGTCCTGCGTGGTGGTCTGCGACAGTGACTGGCTGGCTTGGACCGCGACGCTGGACTGGTTCTGCACCCCGCCCGAGTACGACACGTCCGGAGCGCCTGTCGTGACCTTGTTGTCGGGCCCGGGCGCTGCCGACTGCATCTGCGCACCGGCGTTGAGGTAGCCGAGCTTGAAGTCGTAGAAGATCGTCGCGATCCCGACTTTGCCGCCCAAGTCACCGCTGGCTGATCTGAGCTGGTAGAACACCGTCTGGCTGGTTGTGTTGCCGGTGAGGTCGCTGTTGGTGCTGGTCGGGAAGAGGGATAGACGGCTTCGGATCTGTGTGTCGACCGCTGCGACGCTCGACGCCTCGGTCAGCGGGTCGATTTGCCACTGCACGGTCCCGGTCGAGCTGCTGGCCGAAAGGATGGCCATGTTTTCGTTGGCTTTGGTCGAGAAGAAGATCGTACGACCGAGATCTCCCCACAGGTCCGCCAGAGATCTCAGCCCCGATGCGGGCACCTGCGTGGTCAGCACCTTGCGGAGGAACAGCGACGGCTCGGAGATGTCGCGAGCCTGGGTGCCGTACACGTCGTAGTACTGATGGCTGCCGACGGTCAGCAAGGTTGCCGATCCATAGGGTTGGTACGGCGCCGCCTCAGTGGCGTGCGCGGTCGAGGGCATGGCGGTGGCCACGAGGCCCGCCACCAGCGCACTGGCCAGCGCTGTTGTGGCCCGGCGACGACTCACAGAATTCTGCACGAGGTCTCAATCCTGGATTGACCCGGAGCGCTGGGCGGGCGGCCGCGCCCGGAGTGACGCACGGCGAACCTCACCCCACACCGCCAGCCGGGGTGTTGCCATCGTAGAGATTGCGTACTGAGTTGCCTCTGGCTCAGGATCGGTGCGTCTCGTCGGCTTCCCGTGTGTGCACGTAGTGGGCCAAGGCAGTACGGCCGCTCAGCCCCAGCCGCCCGTAGATGTGGGTCAAGTGTGTGGTCACCGTGCGGGTGCTCACGAACAGCCGTTCGGCGATCTCGGGGTTGCTCAGCCCCTCCGCCACGAGGCGTGCCACATCCAACTCACGCTCAGTCAGGTCACCGGAGCGCGCTAGCGTGCCGCCCTCTCGGCGAGGGCCCCGCAAGAGGCGCCGGGCCCGCTCGGCGGCCTCGGACGTACCCATCCGAGCCAGGTCGGATGCAACCTGCTCGATCCGGGCGTAGGCGTCGGCGTCGAGCTTGCCGGCCAATCCGAGCTCTGCCCATTCAAGCCAGCCGACGGATGCCGCCACAACCAGCCCGAGTTGCTCCAGTCGAGCGCAGCTCGCGTGGAGCCGGCGAGCGGCTTCGTCCTGGTCCCCCTCGACGACCGCCCGCAGGCCCTCCAGGCGGTCGACCACCGCGTCCACCCAGGGCACCGGCTCGGGGAGAGAACGCAAGGTGGTCACCTGCCTGCCGAGTGCTTCGACATCCGACAGTCCGAAGTGCGCCGTACCGGTGAGCATGCTCGCGTGGAACCAGTGGCCGCGACGCGGTGTACCCGCGCCGTCCAGGGCGGACAGGACGTCGCTGAACCGGCCCTGGCGGAGCGCGATGTGGGCGGCCAGTTCGCCGTCACCCACATTCAGATGGAGCAGGCCGGCGTTCTCGGTGTCGTAGCAGCCCAGAAATTCGTCTCGGCACGCGATGGCCAGACCCACCTGTCCGACGTACGCGTGGATCAGCCCTCGCACGAGGAACCCCTTGGCCAGCACCGCGCGGCTGCCGAGCCTGGAGCCGATCGACAGGATCGCGTCGGCGTGAGCCAAGCCACTGCCGATGTCGCCCCCCATCACCTGGAGCAACGCTGCCAGGGAGCGATGGTCGGCCTCGACGGACTCGAGCCCTGCCTCGACCGCCGTCACGATCGAATCGAGGATGGCGTCCCGGGCGCCGACGTCCAGGGCGACCACCTGTGCCGTTTCGAGACAGACCGTCGCCTGCCCGACCAAGCGAGGGTCACCGCTGCCCGCAGCGATCTGACACGCCTCACGTGCCAGATCGAGCATCTGAGCCCATCGGCCGTCACGGGACGCCGCGTGGGAGAGCACGACCAGCCTTGCGACCCCTGCCGCGGGGGAACCGGTCCGGTGCCACAGATCGTCCAGGTCCGAAATCGCGACGGACTGCGCGGGGGTGGGCACCGGGGGTCTGCCCGCGAAGAGGCCGCGGGTGAGGGTCACGGCGTCGCGGATCGAGCCGTCGGGCTCTTGATGGCGCTCCAACAATCTCGCCGCTTCTTCGATGTGGTCGGTGGCAGCGGCGAACAGGCTTTCCTGCCACTCGACCTCGGCCAGCTCCCGAAGCCGGTCCGCACGTTGCCCGACGTCGTCGGCCGATGTCGCCACGACGGATGCTCGCCAGGCTGTCACCGCATCTGACCGGTGGCCGCCGGCGGCAAGGCCTCGGGCACGAGCCTCGTGCAGATCTGCCAACTGGTCGTGCACTCCGAGCGCCGCTGCGCGCCTGATGCTGGCGTCGGCGAGAGTCACAGCCTCGCGCCAGGAGCGCCTCGCCAACGCCTCTTGTACCCCCCGGCGGAGCAAGTCGAACGCGTGGGCGTCGGACAACGGAGACCCTTGACACGGCGGTGCAGCCCCACCCGGGACGTCCGAGTATTCGGCCGCAGGGAGCGACACGCGCGTGAGTGCGGCACGCAGTTCCTGCAGGCGTTGAGTGGTCTGTGACTGGGCGACCAGCCGTGCGAGGAGCGGGACGGTCGCGCGCACCACGTGCCCTTCAGGCCTCAGGTCCTCACTGACGAGGCCGCGGTCCGTCAGCACCTGAAGCGCTGCCTCCATCGCCGTTCCGCGGCAACAGGCGCGGCACAGAGTCGCGGTGGGGGCTTCTCCCTCGTTGGCGGAGAGCAGCTCGAAGGCACAGAGGGCCACCTCGTCGACGCCTGCCAGCATCGAGACCAGCATCGGCTCGGCATCGGCAGGCACCGAAAGGTCGTCCACGGGTCCGAGCAGCCACAACCCTGTACGACGTTCCAGGACTCCCCGGCGGCGCAGCTCGGCGACCAGGAGTCGTACCAAACCCGGAGAACCGCCGCTCAATCCGTGCGCCAGCGTTGTCAAGCTGTCCGGTGGCGGGCCAGCCAGGATCCCGGCGAGCTGAGCGGCCACCTCTGCACGTGTGAGCGGATGCAGGTCGATGCGGGTGCCAGCCCACGAACGGCTCACCCACGTGCCTAATGCTGCGACACCGACCGGGGACGGCACCCCCGGATCAACCCTCAGGCCCAGGACGCAGGCGACACGCGTGCCAGGGCGATCGGTCAAGGCATAGCGCAGGATCTCCAGCGACACGTCGTCGACGTCCTGCACGTCGTCGATCACCACGAGAAGGCGACCGGTGGCGGCAGCTCGGTGCAGCACCTGGCGTACGGCGTCCGCGAGACGGGCGCGTTCCAGACCAGGCTGGGTGGGCAGTGGGTGAGCGGCCGACTTTGGCTGGCCGATCAGCCACTGCAGGTCCGGGATCCCGTCGGTGAGCCGAGAGACCGCCGATGGCGCCGTGCCGACCAGGTCGCGAAGCAGGTCGATGATCGTGGCGTAGGGCATCGACCGGTGGACCGGTGACCCTGACGCAGACGCCACTCGCCAGCCAGCCGATCGACGGCCGGTCGCGATGCCTTCGAGGAAGGTGGTGGTGCCGAATCCTGGGGGACCCGACACCAGCACGACGTCGTGGTGCTGGCTCACCAAGCCCTGCACGACGTCCGCTTGCTGGCCTGCGCGCCCGCGATCCGAGCGCCCAACATCCTGCATCCGAGCTCCCTTGCCCAAACGGCCTATCGGAGGCTTATCTTCTCCTACGACAGCCGTCAACGGATGGAGCCTCGGCGCGGGGCCAAGTCTGGCGCCGGACGAGCGCAGCGCACAGCACAGTGTTGTCGGGGAAGACCGCGACGCTCATGCCTCCGGCTCCCCCTCGGCCTCGGCGCGCAATTCCTTGGTCGAGACTCCGAGCAGCGAGGCGTAGAGGCGCAGGCTGGCTTGGCCGTCCTGGTATGCCGCGAGGGCGTCCCGCAGCAGCAGGCCCGGCGGCCGCACCGCCATCGACTCGCCGGCCAGCCTCGCGACCAGGGCAGGCTCGCCCGCCTCGCGGCTCGCCTGTGCCGCGCGGATAGTTCGGTAGGACGCCGACGCGCCGGCATCGATCAGCCGCAGATCCTCCAGCCGGATGGCCAGGCTGGACGGGGATACCCTCCAGCGCGTTGCCAACTCGCAGAAGGCGTGGCGATCGAAACCAGCTCGCACCGCAGCGTGCAGTCGCTGATCCGGCATCAGCAGATTCGCGGCGAACGCGTTAGCGCGGATCTCGCTCTCGACCCGGTCGGTTCGGTAGATGTCAGTGTCAGTGTGGATCTGCTGGTCGTCGCTGGCGAGCAAGTGCCCCAGCTCGTGGGCGATCGTGAACCTCTGACGAGCCGGAATGGCCGACGGGGCGACAAGGATCAGCTTGGCGTCTGGCGTCGCCACCGCCATGCCGTCGACCCCCTCGCCGAGCGGCTGAACCGCCACGTCAATCCCGAAGGCGCGCTCCACCAGGTCGGCCAACGGTTCGCCGACAATGTCGCCGACGTCTTCGATGTTTGCGGACGCCCGAGCCGCCAGTTCGGCGCCCTGCTGCTTCCATAGCCCCCCGAGGCTGGGCGCCTCGGGGAGGCGCCAGCCCTGGGCGTAGCCGAACGAGGCCAGGTCGGATCGCAGCGTGGCGTAGTGGCGCGCCAAGGAGAGGGCGTCGCCGGCGGCGCTACCAACCGCCGCCCGAGCCGCCACCGCCACGGGGGGGTCTTCTCCTGTGAGCAGCCAGTCGACCGTGACGCCGCAGGTCTCGGCGATCAGGGCCAGGTCGAGCGCGGCAAACCGGCGCACCCCCGATAGCGACTTCGACAGCTTGGTGGGGTCGAGGTCGATCTCGGCGGCGAAGGCGCTCTGCGTCTGGTCGCGCTGCTCGATGAGGCTACGGACGCGGTCGGCGATGGTCGGCATGGGCTCCACCCTAGGGACATGTTGCGATTTTCGCAACATGCTGCCACCATGATCGCAGCAGGGCTGTTCGCCCGAGTCGCGGGTAGCTGCTTCGTGATTGAGTAGCGCCATCCCCCTAGTCCAACAGGAGGGTCTGACAGTGACACAGGTGTCGGTCGCGCCCCCCGGGCTGCCTGAGGTGCCCGAGCCGGGACGCGTCGTCGAGGTCCGTGGGTCGACTTGGGCCGTCACTGAGGAGTCGCCTGCATGGTGTCGAAGATCGAGCGGATGAAATCGATCGGAACTCGTGCGTGGAAGAGGTCGGATCGTGAGCGCTTCGCCACCAACCCGGGGGCTTCGGAAGGGCTCGCCCGCTTCCCGGGCTTGCTCGGCCTCTCACCAGCCGAAGGTGTCGCATCGGGCAGATTCAGTGGTTCGGACGACTGTCCGCCGAGCCGTCGGGCGGCGGGCCCGCGAGGACGGCGACACCATGTTTAGGTCTGGTCTGGGTCTGGAATCTTGACTGACCTTGCTTCCGACCTCGTGAAGTCCATCATCGCGGCTTGTCAGGCCCAGAATCGCCCTGGCGGAGGATACGAGATTCGAACTCGTGAGGGCGTGAACCCAACCCGCTTTCCAAGCGAGCGCCATAGGCCTCTAGGCGAATCCTCCAGGGCACTGCGGCGGCGGTGCTCCGGCCGTTGATCGTAGCGCCTCGCCTTCGTGCCTGGCGAACTGTGGGGGCCCCTGCCGTACCCGCACCTCGTGACCGCCCAACTGATGCCGACGGCGGCAGCCTCGGGAAACCGCTAGACTGCGTAGCTAGGTCCTCCGCGCGGCGGTACCTCACCGAACCCCCCCAGGTCGGAAACGAAGCAAGGGTAGGAGAGCTCTTCCGGGTGCGCGGAGGGCCCTTTGCATGTTCTGACGCTCTCAGGTGCGTGAGATTCCTCTCAGACAAAGATCGGCTCTTGTTCGCTGACGTTTACAGTCCGTCCCGACGGGCACGGCACGCCGAGTCCTAATCTGGGGGGAAACGGATGCCGGCAGAGCCGGCCCGAGACGGGGGTCCTCTCGAGCGTCGCGGATGGCGATGATCGAGAGGGCCCCCGTCTTCACGTCCAAGCCCTGGCGTGTGAGCATTCGTTGTCCCGACTCACGCGCTCCACCTCGACCGCGAGAACTGTCAGTCCGACCGCATAGTGTGTGCGACGTGGAAGACGAGGGCCTGTTCGACTTCGACCCGCAGGACGGGCCGGGTCTGTTCGACGCGCCTAGCGACGCCGAAGACTCGGCAGCTGATGTCACGTCGAGTCGAGCAGAGACTGTCGTCACGGCGACCGAGGACGTGCCCGACGACTCGGTCGAGCGCCCCCGACACCTCGATTCCGATTCGCCCGACGTGCCTCGTTCGCCGGGGGGTCCGGTGACATCAACGGCGTCGCCACCCCCTGCCGACCCCGACGCCGTACCCCCCACGGAACCGGCTGCCTCTGCCGTACCCCCCACGGAATCGGCTGCCTCTGCCGTACCCCCCACGGAATCGGCTGCCCCTGCCGTACCCCCCACTCGCCCA
>JBDHZQ010000045.1:0-18873 GCA_039811945.1 Propionibacteriaceae bacterium | reverse complement strand
CATCTGCTCAGGTTGGCCAAGCGGTTCGGCTGGACCGCGAGCGACGATCCGGTCGTCGTGGAGCAAGACGTGGCAAGCCTGTTTCCCAAGTCCGACTGGACGCTCGTGTCCCACCGCGTGATCTGGCACGGCCGTCGGTGTTGCCATGCGCGCACCCCGGCGTGCGGGGCGTGCCCGGTGGCGGCGCTGTGCCCGTCCTTCGGGATCGGGGTCGTCGACCCGGTCAAGGCAGCCCGGCTGATCAGGGAACCCCGAGGATGACGCGCCGAGCGGAGGTGTGCGCCGTACTCCTCAGCGTGGCTTTGGCGTTGACGGCATGTAGCCCGCGGCCCACGCTCCCGACGAGCGCGCTGACGCCCCTGGAGTCGCAGGCCCCCGTACCCGGCGTCGCGGAACTCGTGGCGCAGCGCAAGGCTGCGGGGCTGCCCGATTGCCCGGCGTCGTCGGAATTGCCGGCCGTGGCGGGTGGCCTTCCCGACGTGACCCTGAGATGCCTGGGTGGGGATACGGAGGTACGGCTGGGCGGCCTGCGTGGGCCGCTGATCGTGAACTTCTGGGCCCAGTGGTGTGCTCCGTGTCGCCTGGAATCCCCGCACCTGCGGGAATTTCACCAGTTGAGCGCCGGCAAGGTGCAGGTGCTGGGGATCGACGCCAACGATCCCCGACCTGAGTTGGCGATCGAATTCGCCTCCCTGGTGGGCTGGACGTACGTGCACCTGCAGGACCCCGATCGATCCTCGATGACGCCTCTGGGGTACGGCTCGATCCCGATCTCGCTGTTCATCGACGGGGAGGGCAAGATCGTCTACCGGCAGATCGGTGCGTTCGGGTCCACCCAGCAGATGCGTGACCTGACGGCTCGATATCTCGGTGTGACCGTATGACGTGGGGCGGCCACGTCTCGAGGCCCCCGTCATGGATGCCGACGCTGGCGTCGGGATTGGCAGATCCGGACCTGTCCGAGGCGTACCGCAGCCGGCTGTTCGGGCCGGAGGAGATCGCGGCTCCGCGGGAGGCAGCCGTGTTGGTGCTGTTGAGCCTGGACGAATCGGCCGCTCTGTTGCTGACCGAACGTTCGTCTTCGCTCCGCAAACACGCTGGTCAGATCGCCTTTCCGGGCGGAGCGATGGAGGTGGGGGAGACTCCCGAACGGACGGCGCTGCGTGAGGCCCACGAAGAGGTGTCGCTCGACCCCGACCACGTGACGATCCTCGGCCGTCTGCCGTCAGCCCAGATCCCGGTGTCGCGGTTCGCCGTCCACGCCGTCGTGGGCGTGTGGAGCGCAGACACCACCCTCGAGCCGGACCCCGCCGAAGTCGACGCGGTGCTCCTCGTACCCGTCGAGGACCTCGCCGACCCGGCCAATCGGTCCACGTGGCGCCACGCCTCGGGGCGCGTGGGTCCGGGGTTCGAGGTGGCCGGGGTCTACGTCTGGGGCTTCACCGCCTACGTCGTCGACGCGGTGCTGAAAGCCGGCGGCTGGGCGCGGCCCTGGGACGTGGATCGTTCCGCCGAGATTCCTCCCAGATTCCTGCGCTGACCCCCGAACCGCGAGCTGGGCCGGCCTGCGCCGTACCCTGTGAGGGACCAGGTCGGGCGCTTTACCTCGGCGCATTTGACCGTTCCTAGTCGTGGCTTCGAGAATTGGTGCATGACGTCCTCGGCTGCCGAACACGCCCGCGCCAACCGCCCCGACGACTGGTGGCGGAGCGCGGTCGTCTACCAGATCTACCCACGCTCATTCGCCGACTCCAACGGTGACGGCGTCGGGGATCTGCAGGGCATCCTCGGCAAACTCGACTACCTCGCGACGCTGGGCGTCGACGTGGTCTGGCTGTCGCCGATCTACACCTCTCCCCAGGACGACAACGGCTACGACATCTCCGACTACACCGACATCGACCCGCTGTTCGGTTCGCTGGCCGACGTCGACGCGTTGATCGCCGGACTGCACGAGCGGGGCATGAAGCTCGTCATGGATCTGGTCGTCAATCACACCTCCGACGAACACGCGTGGTTCGTCGAGTCACGGGATCCCGCGTCGCCGAAGCGAGATTGGTACTGGTGGCGGCCGGCGCGCCCCGGGCACCCGGCCGGAACTCCGGGCGCCGAGCCCACGAACTGGGGCTCGTTCTTCTCAGGGCCGGCCTGGGAGCACGATCCCGCCAGCGACGACTATTACCTCCACCTGTTCAGCCGCAAGCAGCCCGACCTGAACTGGGAGAACCCGGAGGTACGGCAGGCCGTCTTCTCGATGATGCGGTGGTGGCTCGACCGGGGCATCGACGGCTTCCGGATGGACGTGATCAACCTGATCTCGAAGTCGGCCCTGGCCGACGGTGAGGTGAGCGAGGGTCAGGTTCTGTCGTACGACGCCCGACTGGTGGCTGACGGCCCCCGTCTGCACGAGTTCCTCACCGAGATGAAGGAGCAGGTGCTCGCCGGACACAATCTCCTGACCGTAGGGGAGATGCCGCTGACTACGGTCGAAAAGGCTGCGTCGTACACCGACCCTGTCACCGGCGAACTCAGCATGGTGTTCCAGTTCGAGCACGTCGACCTGGACCATGGGCCGTACGGCAAGTACTCCGGACAGCGACTCGACTGGAACGACTACAAGCGCAACGTCGTGAAGTGGCAATCGGGGCTGGGTGCGGGCTGGAACTCCCTCTACTGGGAGAACCACGACCAGCCGCGCAGTCTCTCGCGGATCGGCGACGACTCGCCTGAGCTCCGGGTCGCGTCGGCCAAGACTCTGGCAAGCCTGTTGCACCTGCAGCGGGGTACGCCGTACGTCTACCAGGGCCAGGAACTCGGCATGACGAACCACCCGTTCGCCGAACTGGGCGAGTTCCGTGACATCGAGGCGCTCAGGTACGCCGCAGAGGCGCACGATCGCGGGCAGCCGGTCTCCGATCTGTTACCGCATCTGGCTCGCATGAGCCGGGACAATGCCCGGACCCCGATGCAGTGGACGGCCGAGCCTGGTGCCGGGTTCTCGACCGCAGAGCCGTGGATCGCCGTGAACCCCAACCACGCCGAGATCAACGCCGCCGCCCAGGTCGACGACCCAGCATCGGTCTTCTCGCACTACCAGGCGCTGATCAAGCTCCGTCACGATCACGAGGTGGTACGGCTCGGCGACTTCGAGATGCTGGCCCCCGACGATGACGGGTTGTTCGCCTTCACGCGGACGCTGGGCGAGGAGGTCTGGTTGGTGCTGGCGAACATCACGAGCGAGCCGCTGCGTTTGCCCGAGGATCTGCCGAGTCATACCGGGGACGACCTGATGCTGGGCACCCACGAGAGGGTCGACCCTGCCCTGCTGCAGCCGTGGGAGTCGCGCGTCCTGCGCGTGAGCCGCTGAGAAGGCAGCGCGTCGAGCTCAGAGGGTCGCCGAGGAACGTTCCAGTTGGGGCAGCTTGGTTGCGGCGACTTCGGCTTCGACCTGGGCCTTGCCGAGTTCGACCCCGGCCTTGGCGTGGTCGACGGTTTCCTTGGCCTCGTCGACGACGTCCAGGGGCTTCTTGAGCTCAGGCAGACGTCCCTTGCCGACCAGAGCCAGGATGCCCGCGAGGATCAGCAACACGACGGCCATCGCCACCAACCCGAGGGCGACGGAGCCGTACGGGCCCATCCAGTTGCTGAACAACGCCGCGAACCCGGCCGCCCCGGCCAGGAACAACAGCGAGGCGGCGTTGAGCCCGAAGTAGCCGGCCGCGCCGAACATCCCGCCCATGATCCCGGCGGCTGCCGCTTTCGGCTTGGCCTCCTCGATCGCCAAGGCGACGTGTGCCTTGACGAGTGCTTTGACGTCGGCCTTGATCGAATCGACCAGGGCCATGGGGTCGGGCTTGTCAGTCATGATGGTGCTCCGCTCGGTGCGTGCCGACGGCATTGAGCCTAGTGGCAGTCGCCACGTCGTGGGCTGGCGCGCGCCCGTTGGTGGTTGCCGGCTCCGTCCACTCGGGAACCGTGTGCCGAACGGGACGGCCCGGGTCGCGGAGCCGGCGGCCGTGCCCCGGCGTCCAGATCGGTCGCAGCCTGGTGTTCGCCGGATCAGGCCGGCGTCGCGCGCGGGACGCCCAGTCGAATGTGAAGGGCGTCGTCGAGCGGCACGAGCGGTGAACTCAACTCGGTGTGGTCCACCGTGCCGCGCCAACAGGCGAGCCGGTACGGCAACTGGAGCGGCTCGGGCGCGCGGGCCGAGGAGTCGTAGATCCCACCGACCTCCCGCGCCAAGGCGTCGACGTCCGCGGCGCTGAGCCGGTCGGCACCCTCGGCGTGGCGAGCCATGTCGACGAGTTGCTGGCGGCTGCACGGGATCCACAGGCGGTTCGGATGCTCGGCGAGGTCGGAGAAGTACGAGCACTCCCGGAGCTTGTCGACCGAGTCAGTGCCGTAGGCGCCGGTCATCGCGTTCGGCAGCCAGCTCTGCACGACGTGAGTGAGACGCTTGACCCAAGGCACGGAGTCGTCGCGGGTGAGGTACGTCACACCGATCCGTCCCTGGGGTGCCAGCACTCGGGCGAACTCCGCGAACGCCAGACCGGGGGCGAACGTGTGCAGGTTCTGCGGGCAGATCACCCGGTCGAACTGGTGTGCGTCGAAGGGGAGCGACTCGGGTTCGGCGACGACACCGCCCAGATCGGGGCGGCGCAGCACCAGCCTCGTCAGCGCCTCTTGGTTCTTGTCGACCACAAGCACGGCATGGCCGGCGTCACGGATGGCGGTGGCATACGGCCCCGCAGCGCCGAGCACGAGCACCCGAGCCGGCTCGCTGCCGACCAGCCAGGTGACGGCGGATGCTGGGAAGTACGGGCGGGCCATGTCGGCATGGTAGCCAGGGCGCACGCCGTCACGTGGGTGGCGTCGCGGGGCGTCGCGGTAGCGGTTCAGCCGGGACGGGTAGGGACGTGTGGCGTCGGGTCGGATGCCGACGTCCGGGGGGCGGGGCCGGCGGGGCAGAGACGCGGGTTATCCACAGGTTCTGAGCGTCAATGTGGACGACGACTCACAGCTCGTGGGCTGACCCGGCAGTCGTGACGCGGCGCGGCCCATGGTCTGGCCATGGAGAACGTGACAGCGGGGCCGATTGTGCTGTGGAGCCGGGACGCCGACGTGGTGTCGGCGGTCCAGGCGGCGGCGGCCGCCGCAGGAGCTCAGATAGACCTGGTCACCGAGGCAGAGGGTCTGGCGGCCCGCTGGCGCTCGGCGACCGTCGTGCTGATCGGTGCCGACGTGGGTGAGTCGGCGATCCGATGCGCCCTGCCGCAGAGGCGAGATCTCTACCTCATCGCGACCGACGACCACGGGAGGGCGCAAGCCTGCCAATCGTCGGTGCCATTGGGCGCATCCGTCATCGCGATGCCGGAGGGAGGCCGGTGGCTGCTCGAAGTCTGCGCCGGACGGCGATCCACCCCGCAGGCACGGCTGGTGGCCGTGCTGGGCGGGTCCGGAGGGGTCGGGGCGTCCACGCTGGCGCTCAGCTTGGCCTGCGCGGCTGCCGACCCCGGCGGTGCGGCACTCGTCGACGTGGATTCCCTCGGCGGTGGGATCGATCTGCTGCTCGGCGCCGAACGCGCCCCCGGCTGGCGATGGGGCAGGCTCCGAGGGGCGCGAGGTCACGTCGGCGACCTGACCGGTCAGATCCCCAGCGTCGACGGGGTTCACCTGGTGTCCATGGCGCGGGTCGGGGCCACTGCCCCGGGCCGCGATGCCGTTGCCGCTGTCCTCGGGGGGTTGGCGAGAGCCGTGGATACCATCGTGTTGGACATCGGCCGTTGCCTCGACGCGGGCGCACGCGAGGCGGTGAGGTCTGCAGACCGAACCGTTCTCGTGTGTGCCCAAGACGTCCGTGGGGTTGCGGCGGCACGCATGACCTTGGCGGCTGCCGACGTGAGGGCAGCCGGCGTGGTCGTCCGTGAACGCCGAGCCTCCAGCATCGCCCTGGCCGATGTCGCCGAGGCATTGGATCTTCCCCTGTTCGGCAAGATCGCCGACGATTCCCGACTGGCCGTCGCTGCCGAACGAGGTGTCTCTCCGATGAAGGTGGGTGGGCGTCACTGGAGGGTTGCGTGTACGGAGCTGCTGGCTCGCCTGCGCGAAGGGAGCGCGGCATGAGAGCCCTCGCACCGCGGCTGATGATGTCGCCCGACATCGAAGCCCCACTCGGGTTCGACGTGTCCGAGGTCGACCTGGAAGCCGTACGTTCACGCGTCGCGGAACTGGGGCGGCAGCCTGACCCGACCGACGTCGCCGACGCTCTGCGCTGGACCGGGCACGTCGTGTCCGACGAGAGCGTGCGGGCGGTCACGGCGGCCCTGCGGCGTGACTCGGTGGGTGGCGGGGCGTTGGATCCCCTCCTGCGGTTGACCGGAGTCACCGACATTCTCGTCAACGGACCTGACGACGTGTTTGTCGACACGGGGACTGGCCTGGTCCGTACGGAGATCCGCTTCAGCGACGAGCAGGCCGTACGCAAGCTCGCCGTCCGCTTCGCCACTATGGTCGGCCGACGGCTCGACGACGGTTCGCCGTATGTCGACGCCCGGCTGCCCGACGGAACTCGGGTCCACGCCATCTTGGGCGGCATCGCCGATCGCGGCACGTGCATCTCCCTGCGGATCCCGCAGCGGCAGCGATTCACGCTCGACGATTGGGTGCGCACCGGGTCGTTACACCCGGAGCTTGCCCACCTTCTGCGACGCGTTGTCGAACGACGCATCGCGTTCCTCGTATCGGGAGGAACCGGATCCGGCAAGACCACCTTGCTCGCATCGCTCTTGGCTTTGGTCCCCGGCGAGGAACGCATCCTGGTGGTCGAGGACTCCCGTGAACTCGACCCGGACCACCCGCACTGTGTGCGGCTCGAGGGCCGGGTGGCGAACGCCGAAGGCGTGGGTGCGGTGACGATGACCCAGTTGGTACGGCAAGCCCTCCGCATGCGACCGGATCGGATCGTGCTCGGTGAGGTCAGGGGCGGCGAGATCGTGGACCTGTTGCTGGCTCTCAACACGGGCCACGAGGGTGGCTGCGGCACCGTGCACGCGAATTCGGCTGCGACGGTGCCGGCCCGACTCGAAGCGCTGGCTGCCTTGGGCGGGCTCAGCCGAGATGCGGCGCACGCACAGCTGGCGGCCGCCTTGAGTGTGGTGATCCACGTCACCCGCGGACGCGACGGACACCGCCGCGTCGCCGAGGTGCGGATGCTGCGGCGCGGGTCGCACGGATTGGTCGAAGCGTTGGGCGCCTGGTCCGTGTCGTCCGACGGCAGCTTGGTCAGGGGCGCGATGGCCGACGAGTTGGCGTCACTCGACCTGGAACCGGGCGCATGATCGCCCTCGCAGCCCTTCTGACGGGCGCGCTCGTGTGGTGGCTGGTGGCGCCGGGAGGAGGATCGTGGATGTCGCGCCTCGGCCCGGTGGTCGAATCGCGGCAGGTGCCCCGACGCAACGGACTTCTCGTGGTCGCGGCCGGTCTGGCGGTGGTGACCGTCGTTGCGCTGGTGTGGGGGACGGGTGCCGCCGGGATCGCCGCGGTGATCGCTCTGATGTCGGCGACGGTGGGTTGGCTCGTGCATGACCGCCGCCGGGCCACGGCAGAGATCCGACACCTGGGCGAAGTCGCCGAGGCGTGCCGTGTGCTGGGCTCCCTCGTACACATCGGCCATGTGCCCGCGACAGCCTTGCGCCTCGCCGCCGTGGATGCGCCTGTGCTTGCGACTGTGGCTTCGGCACAGTCCCTGGGGGGTCGCGTGCCGGCTGCTTTGCGCGCGTTGAGCGACGAGCCTGGCCGGGAGGGATTCGCTCGGGTCGCCGAAGCTTGGGCCGTGTGTGAGGAGACCGGGGCCCCGATCGCCCCGACCCTCGCGGTGGTCAGCGACGAGTTGAGGGTCGAGCGTGAGTTGGCCAGCACCGTTGCCGGTGAATTGGCCGGGCCACGAGCGAGCGGCAAGGTCTTGGCGGCGTTGCCGTTCGTCGGATTGGCCATGGGCTACGGGCTCGGCGGAGATCCGATCCGTTTCCTCACCACGGGACTGATCGGCCCGGCCTGTCTGGTGGCCGGGGTCGGGCTCGCGTGCGCGGGGATGATCTGGACCGAGATTCTCGTGTGCCGAGCCGAACGACGCCGACGGCCGCGGCTCCGGACTGCGCCAATCGCCGGCAGAGCACCGACAGGGGACCGATCGTGACCCTGTCGTGGCCGGTTGCGATCGGGGTGGGATGTGCCGTACTCGTGCTGTTGCTGTGGGCGGAACCGCCGCTGCGGAGGCTGACCGAGACGCGACGGGAGCCGTCGTCGTGGGTACCTCAGGTCCTGCGGTCCACACCGGGTTCGCTTCCTGCGGCTCAGCGCGGCCGCACTGCGGTCGTGGCTGGGATCGCCGTTGCGTTTGTGTGTCCAGGTCCCCTGCTCGTCGTTGTGGCTGTTGCTGCGCTCATCGCTGTGGGCACGTTCGTCGTGTTGGGGCGGCTCGAGCCACGGTCCCGGAGCGAGGCTCAGGCGGCGTTGGTCGACCAACTGCCCGGGGCTCTCGACCTGATGTCCGCGTGCGTCGATGCCGGTCTGCCCCTGCGGATTGCCACTGAGGCTGTCGCTCACGCGGTCGGGGGATCGTGGGCGGAGCGGGCGGATCGATACCTGTGGCACGTACGGGTGGGCTTCAGCGACGCGGAGGCATGGCGAACACTGGCCGAGGACCCTGTCGTCGGACCGCTCGCGCGTGACCTTGCTCGGGCCGCGGATGCCGGCACCAGCGTCGGCCCGATTCTTCGGCTCCACGCCAGAGATGCTCGAACGACTGCTGCGGCGGCGGTCACGGCCCGCGCCAAGACCGTCGGGGTCTCGACGATCATCCCGGTCAGCCTGTGCTACATGCCGGCGTTCTTCTTGATCGGCGTCGTGCCGGCGATCGCCGGCCTGGTCAGCGGACTGTTCCGGTAGCGCCCAATGGAAATCCGCTCAGAGACGGGCCGGAACGTGGCCCCCCGACTCCTCAGCGTCGAGCAACGCGGCGCTTCCCTAAGACGGGCACAGCATGTCGCTCGCCGGGTGTGCCTGAGGGGCGGAACCGACCAACCCACGTCACCGAAAGGCGCTTGTCGACGTGGCGCACGGGAGCTCTGCCGCCGCGTTGTCCACAGGCGAGAAGCATGTCCGAGCCGTGTCCACAGGTCCGGAAGGTGCGCGGCGTCGGGGTCGGTCGAGGGCGCATTGTCCCGGCGAGGGAGGCGAACGACGGCTCCCCGAACCCGAAAGGAATCACCCTCATGACCGACCTCGTCGAAACCACGGTGGCCGAAGCGGCTCCGAGCACGATCTCGAGTCGCAGGCGGCTGCTGGACCGCGGCGCCGTCACGGCGGAGTACGCCCTGGTCACAGTCGCAGGGCTGGGCGTCGCAGGGATTCTCTGGAAGATCATCACCGATCCTCAGTTCCAGGACCTCCTGTGGCAGCTGATCCAGAAGATCTTCCAGTTGATCCTGCAGTACCTCTGACCCCCGCACCCATCTCTGTCGATACGGGCAGCTCGGCGAAGGCCGGCGGCGTCGCCGCCGGCCGTTCGGGGTCCCGACCTTGAGGAAGGAATCGATCCGTGACTGGCTCGATGAACGTGATCCGCCCCTGCAGGGGGGCGTGGCGACAGCGCCGACGGGGCGACCAGGGAGTCGTCACCGCCGAGACGGCGCTGGCGTCTTTGACTCTGGTCGCTCTGGTGGCGTTGATCCTGGCGCTGATCGGCGTGGGCCTCGTGCAGGTTCAGGTCGTCGATGCCGCGGCTCAGATCGCTCGGCACGCCGCGCGGGGCGACACGGCAGCCGTCGAGAAGCTGACCGCCGAAGTGGCGTCTGTCGCCACCGTCGATGTGACCCGCCGAGCGCCGATGGTGGACGTTCGGGTGGCTGGTGACGTGCGGCCGATCCGCGGCCTCGCGTTCACGATCCATGTCGAGGGAACCGCCACGGCCGTCCTTGAACCTGGCGTGTCGTGAGCCGCGCCCAAGCGAGGTTGGTGGTTCAGACCCGGTCCCGGCACTCCAGATCACCCGATCACGGCTCTGCTTCGGTTCTTGTCGCCGGGTGGGCGCTCGTGGTCATCACACTCGCCTTCGCCGTGGTCGTCGTGACGGCCTATGCCGTGGCGGTCCACCGGGCGCGAGCGGCAGCCGATCTCGCAGCTCTGGCAGCAGCCCAGCGATTCGCGACGGGACAGGACGCGTGCCCGGCTGCCCAATCCGTTGCCCTCGCGAACGGGGCACGGCTGACCGGCTGCCAAGCTGAAGGTAGTCCCTATGCCTTCGTCTTGAGGGTGACCACCGAGAGCGACGTGAGCTCCCCGATTCCCGGTTTGCCGACCACGGTCAAGGGACTCGCCGTCGCCGGGAACGTCTGAAGAGGTCCCGTCCGCGTCAGCTCACCCAGGCTCGGAGCAGTGAGACGGCCCCCGCCTTGTCGAGATTGTCGTTCCCCGTGGAACACCGGAACGACACACAGCACTTGGGGCACCCCGCCTCGCACGGGCAGCCGAGGAGACGCGACAGGGCTGCCGTGAGCCATGCCTCCCCCCGTACGTACCCTGCCGCACAAAAACCCGATCCTCCGGGCTGACTGTCATGAACGAAGACGGTCAGGTGACCCGTATCCGGATGACAGGCCGACGAAAACCCGGCGACGTCACCGGCGTCGTTCAAGGCCACGGTGGGCAGAAGCGCCAACGCGACATGCTCCACGGCATGGGCGGCGCCCGATCCCGAACCGCCGGGGATCAACCCCGTAGGTCCCGCAGGCAGCGTGAACCACGTCGCCATGGTGCGCACCGACCTGGCGGGCAGATCCAGCGCCTCCCGACCGATGACGACCCCGGAGGACTCGGACCGGCGAAGGAATCCGGTCACCCGCCGGGTCACGTCGACGATCCCGCGGTGTACCTCTCCGGCTCCGAGAGGACGCCACAACTGCTCGGCGACGATCTTCACCGACGTGTCGACCAACGGCTGGGTGACGTAGTGGCCGTGGCAGGGCCGTACCAGGGCCTCACCCTCGTCGCGATCCAGTTCTTCGACCAGCCACGGCTCTCCCTGGTGCACGTAGACCGCCCCCGGGTGTGCCGTCGTCTCCACGGCGTCGGCACTGATCGACCCCAGAACCCGCCCGGTCGTCGGTTCGACGATGTCGTACGGCTTCCCGCCCGAGGACCGCAGGTCGATGGCATCGACGGCTCGTGACGGGTGACACCAGAACCAGCCCGAGGCACGAAGGCGCAGGGTCCCGTGGTCGGCCAATTTGTGGATGATCGCCACCGACGACGCGCCGAACCACCGCGCGTCGGCCTCCGTCAGCGGCGCTTCTTGTGCCGCGGCGCCCAGATGTGGGCCCAGGATCGCCGGGTTCTCCGGATGGAGCACGGTCGCTTCGACCGGGCTGTCCAACAGCAGCTCGGGGTGGTCGAACAGGTAGGCATCCAGCGGATCGTCGCTCGCGATGATGACGACGAGGGAATCGCCTCCGCGTCGCCCCGCTCGGCCGGCCTGCTGCCGTACCGAGGCAATCGATCCCGGGAACCCCGCGATGATCACCGCGTCCAGGCCTGTGACGTCGATGCCCAGTTCGAGCGCGTTCGTCGCGGCCACGCCCCTCAACGCCCCTGTCTGCAGTGCCTTCTCGAGCTCCCTGCGTTCATGAGGAAGGTACCCGGCCCGATAGGCCGACACAGCGCCCGCGGCGACTCGGGTCTGGGCCGTCCTCGCGACCCGCTCGGCGCCCACGCGTGACCGCACGAAGGCCACCGTCTGGAGTCCGTCGTCGACACATCGTGCCAAGATCTCCGCGGCCTCCTGGTCGGTTCCTCCGACCGGCTGCCAGAACACGACGTCGCGAGCCCCCCGCGGCGAGCCGTCCCCGGTGATCTCCGCGATCGACCCTGGATTCTCCCCGAGCAGCAGGCCGGCGGCCCGCCCGGCATCGCTGGTCGTTGCCGACGCGCAGATGAACACCGGCTGGGAGCCGTACAGCGCGCACAGCCGCCTCAGCCTTCTCAGCACCAAGGCGACGTGGGCGCCGAGTACGCCCCGGTAGCGGTGTGCCTCGTCGACGACCACGTAGGCCAGCCCGGACAGGAACGAGCGCCACCGCGCATGGTTCGGCAGCACGGACCGGTGCAGCATGTCGGGGTTGGTCAGCACGTACGTGGCGAACTCGCGAGCGAAGCGCCGCTCCTCGGGCGTCGAGTCACCATCCAGCGTGGCGTGGCGCCAGCCAGGTGGACCGTACTTCTCCGAAACCCGAACTTGGTCGTGAGCGAGGGCCTTCGTCGGGGCCAGGTAGAGCGCGGTCGTCCGCGTGCCGGTGAGCGCCAGCCGTCGCCGCGACGTCAACGCCGACGGCCTGGCCCGACCCAGTCCTGGGAGCACCGGTTCTGATTCGCGCGGCCCGGTCGCCGCCAGGATGGGCAGGAGGTACGACAAGGTCTTGCCCGATGCCGTACCCGTCGCCAACGCCACATGCTGCCCACGATGCGCCGCCTCCGCAGCCTCGCTCTGGTGACTCCACAATTCCCCGACGCCCTCAGCCCGCAGGTGCTCCCGGACTTCCTGAGGCACCCACTCGGGCCAGGTTCCCGCCATCGCCGGCACTGCAGCGCGCGTCGCCCGGTGGACGGTGCGAGGATCACTCGCCAGCCAGGAGGGAAGCACGGCGTCACTGTAGGCGGGTGATCCGACAGTCAGTCTTTGCTGTCAGTCTTGCGGGGTGAACAGTCCCGAGACTCTGCCCTGGCTCGCTCATGACGACATCGACAGGCTCAGGGACGCATTCGGGAGTGCCGGCTACACCGTGGACGCAGCCGGTGACGCAATCGGGCCCCAGGGACGGTCCTCGCTCGCCCGCAACCACTCGATCGCAGCCGACCGGGCCATCGGCTCGCGCGTCGATCCACTCGCGACCCTGATCCGGCTGTTCGTCCTCCAACAGCCCGTCGCTGCAGAAGCCGTCGCCCGAGCCCTCCCCGTACCTCCGTTGCTGTCGGCGGGCATTCTCGCCCGTGACGACGACTCGTTCCGGGCCACGCTGGACATCCGGCCGTACGACTCACCCGACGACGGCGCCTCCGGCTGGCTGGTCAGCGACCACGCCGCGACCCTCGACACCGCCCGGGCCACGGCTCGACCAGACCACGTGCTCGGTGTGTCGCCCGCCTCGACCACCTTGGCGCAACTGACGATCCGCAATCCGGTTGCGCGCGCCCTCGACCTCGGCACCGGCTGCGGTGTGCAGACGCTCCACCTGGCCAGGCACGCCGAGACCGTCGTGGCCACCGACCTCAATCCCCGCGCCGTGATGTGCGCCGAACTCTCCCTCGCGCTCAGTGGCGTCGAAGCGGACCTGCGGGTCGGCTCGCTCTACGATCCGGTGCCGGACGAGACGTTCGACCTGGTCGTCACCAATCCGCCGTTCGTGATGTCGCCACCCGAGAAGTCCCGACTCACCTATCGCGAGGGGGGCTTCGACGCCGACGGACTCATGCAGGCCGTCGTCACCCAGGGGATCGGTCACCTCGCCCCCGGGGGTGTGCTCCAGGTGCTGGGTAACTGGGCTCACCTGCAGGACCAACCGTGGCCCGACCGGCTCTCGGCCTGGCTCGACGACGCGTCGGTTCCGTGCGACGTGCTCGTGCTCGAACGTGAGGTGCTGGACCCGTACGAGTATGTCGAGATTTGGCTCGCCGACGCGGGCCTCGCCGGTTCTGCCGAGTACGACACCCGCTATCGAGAGTGGGTGGACTATTTCGACCGGCTCGGCATCGAAGCAGTTGGGATGGGTTGGCTCACGATCAGGCGTACGGCTCGACCTCCTCAGCGACGGTTCGAGTCATGGCCGCATGCCGTCCAGCAGCCCGTGGGGCCGCTGCTCGGTCGCTGGCTCGACGACATCGCCCCTAGCCAAGCATCAGATGTCGAGATTCTCGACGCATGCTGGCGACTGTCGCCGTACGTCTCCCAGGAGACGATCGGCGAACCGGGCGCTGCAGATCCCACCCACGTCGTGCTGCGTCAGCAGACTGGTCTGTGCCGGGCCGTCGAGGTCGATACGGCCCTGGGCGGTGTGGTGGGGGCCTGTGACGGGACCCTCGCCCTCGGCCAGATCATCGGGGCTGTGGCGGGCATCCTCGATCTCTCGGCCGACGCCCTGACGGGGGACCTGCTGCCCCGGTTCCGTCGCCTCGTCGCCGACTCCTGGTTCGAACGCGACGCCTGACTGCTGGCTTCCCTGGTCTACAGTGACGACGATTCCGTGTGGAGAAGGAGTGAATGTGCGTCGTCTCGTGATCGTCGAGTCGCCGACCAAGGCGTCGAAGATCGCGTCGTACCTCGGTGCCGGGTACGTCGTGGAGTCGAGCCGCGGCCACATTCGCGACCTCCCGCAAAGCGCCTCGGAGGTGCCGGAGAAGTACAAGAAGGAGCCGTGGGCTCGCACCGGGATCGACGTCGACCACGACTTCGCACCTCTCTACGTCGTCAACCCCGACAAGAAGTCGACGATCCGCTCGCTCAAGAGCCACCTCACTGGTGTCGACGAACTCCTGCTGGCTACCGACGGTGACCGCGAAGGCGAGGCCATCGCCTGGCATCTGTTGCAGGAGTTGAAGCCGAAGGTCCCCGCCAAACGCATGGTCTTCCACGAGATCACGCCGCACGCGATCGCCCACGCCGTCGCCAATCCGCGCGACCTCGACATCGATTTGGTCGATGCGCAGGAGACCCGACGGATCCTGGATCGCCTGTACGGCTACGAAGTCAGCCCGGTGTTGTGGAAGAAGGTCATGCCGAGGTTGTCGGCCGGGCGGGTGCAGTCGGTGGCCACGCGGCTCGTGGTCGACCGGGAGCGGGAGCGCATCTCGTTCGTGCCGGCCTCGTACGCGGATATCGACGCCACGCTCGACGCGGGTCCGGACGCCACCCCCTCGACGTTCCCGGCTCGGGTCACGAAGGTGGGCGACGTCAGGCTGGCTCAGGGGCGGGACTTCGGTCACGCGGGCGTCTTGCGGCCGGGTCTGGTCCACCTCGACGAGCCCGCCGCGGAACGGCTGGCCGAGGCGCTGCGGCACGGTTCCTTCGCTGTGACCGGGGTGGAGGCAAAGCCGTACACCCGCCGCCCGTACGCACCCTTCCGCACCACGACTCTTCAGCAGGAAGCCGGTCGGAAGCTCGGATTCACCGCCGAACGCACCATGCGGGTCGCGCAGGACCTTTACGAGGCCGGCTGGATCACTTACATGCGAACCGACTCGGTCACGCTCTCCGACACCGCGATCGCGGCCGCGCGGGCGCAGGTCGAGCAGTTGTACGGCACGACCTACCTGCCGCCGAAGCCGCGGATCTACGCCTCCAAGGTGAAGAACGCCCAAGAGGCCCACGAGGCGATCCGACCCGCCGGTGAGGTGTTCAAGACCCCTGCCCAGACGGGGCTTTCCGGCGATCAGCGGCGCCTGTACGAGTTGGTCTGGATGCGGACGATCGCCTCCCAGATGAAAGACGCGGTGGGCGAGTCGGTGTCGGTGCAGATCGACGCCCGCCACGACGCCGTCGACGTGAACGGCTCGCACGTCGCCCACTGCCAGCTGACGGCCAGTGGTCGTACCCTCACGTTCCTCGGGTTCCTCAAGGCCTACGTCGAAGCCCACGACGACCCCGACGAGGCCTCCGACGACGCCCAGTCGCGCCTGCCGCAGCTCGCCGCCGGGGCTTCGCTGACCGCCGCCGACGTGGTGGCGGTCGGGCACACAACCCGCCCCCCGGCGCGCTACACCGAGCCGTCGCTGGTCGCGAAGCTGGAGGAGCTCGAGATCGGGCGACCGTCGACGTACGCCTCGATCCTGCGCACGATCACCGCCCGCGACTACGTCTTCAAGAAGGGGTCTGCCCTCGTACCCACGTGGCTCGCCTTCGCGGTCACGCGGCTGCTGGAGGAACACTTCGCCAAGCTCGTCGACTACACGTTCACGGCCGACATGGAGCAGACCCTCGACGAGATCGCCAAAGGCGATGCGCGCCGCGTCGAGGTGCTGGGCGACTTCTACTTCGGGCCCGACGGATCTCAGCACGAGGGGCTGCACACCGCCGTCTCCGAGCTCGGCGACATCGACGCGAGGAAGCTGAGTTCGTTCCCGGTGCCTGGCGCCGACGACATCACGGTGCGGGTGGGCCGGTACGGAACCTACATCGAGGGCGCCGACGGCCGCCGGGCCAACGTAGCCGACGACCTCCCGCCCGACGAACTCACCGCCGACTACGCCCGCAGCCTGCTCGACGCGCCAGCCGCGACCGAGCGGGAGTTGGGTACGGCATCCGATTCCGGGTTGCGGGTGGTCGCCAAGGACGGTCGTTACGGCCCTTACGTGACCGAAGTGCTCCCCGACGACGCGCCCAAGTCGGCGAAACCGCGGACGGGATCGCTGTTCAAGTCGATGTCGGTCGACTCGGTCACCCTCGACCAGGCGATGCAGTTGCTGAGCCTGCCCCGGGTGGTGGGGACCGACTCCGACGGGGTGGAGATCACCGCGCAGAACGGGCGGTACGGGCCGTACCTGAAGAAAGGTACGGACAGCCGTTCGCTCGCCCACGAGGATCAGATCTTCGACATCACCCTCGACGAGGCGCTGGCGATCTATGCCCAGCCGAAACAGCGCGGCCGAATGGCAGCAGCGGCGCCGCTCAAGGAACTCGGCACCGATCCGGCCTCGGGCAAGCCGATGGTCGTGAAGAGCGGACGGTTCGGCCCCTACGTCACCGACGGTGAGACCAACGCCACGCTGCGCAAGGACGACCCGCCCGAGACGCTGACCCCGGAGCGCGCGGCCGAGCTGTTGGCCGAGAAGCGGGCCAAACCCGCGCTGCCGAAGCGGACACCTGCTCGCCGGACCACGACGAAGACCGCGGCGGCCAAGACCGCGACCACCAAGGCGGCGACCGCCAAGACGACACCCGCGAAGACGACATCCGCGAAGACGACCGCGGCCACGAGGTCGACCACCCGCACTCGGGCGACCAAGGCTACGTAGGGCCGACGGTGTTCATCGTTCTCGAAGGCGGCGACGGCGCCGGGAAGACGACACAACTGCGGCGGCTGGAGCGGTGGCTGAGCGAGGCGGGATACGACGTCGTCGTCACGTTCGAGCCCGGTGACACGGCCTTGGGAGCGACGATTCGACGGCTGGTGCTCGATCCGTCATCCGGTGACGTGTCGCCTCGGGCCGAAGCGATGCTCTATGCGGCTGACAAGGCCCAACACGTGCACGAAGTCGTCGTACCCGCGCTGGCCCGGGGGTCGGTGGTCGTCTGTGACCGCTACGTCGACTCGATGGTCGCCTACCAGGGGGCGGGTCGGGTGCTCGACGCGGGCGAGGTACGGCAGCTCGCCGAGTGGGCCACGGGTGGACTGGTCCCGGACTTGACGGTCGTGTTGGACGTACCTATTGCCCAGGCGGTGGGAACCAAGGCCGAGCTCGACCGCGTCGAAGCTGCGGGTACGGACTTCCACGAGAGGGTACGGCAGCACTTCATCGACCTCGCCGCTGCCGACCCGGACCGCTATCTGGTGGTGCCCGGGCGCGAGGGCAGGGACACGATCGAGGCGGCGATCCGCGCCGAGGTCGAGCGGCGGCTGGCCCGTCGATGAACGTGGTGCTCCGTCCGGTACGGCCCACACCCGCAGTCTGGGCCCGGTTCGGCGTGGCGTTGAGCACGATCCTGGTGCTGGCGTTCACCCTGTTCCCCAACCGCTACGCGGTGAACCGGTTGTTCGTCGAGGTGTACGTCTTCTTCCTCTACTGGCTAGGGGTGAACCGGTCGCCCGAGGACTACCACGCCGCCGCTCACGTGCTCGCGTTCGTGGTGACGGGGGTGCTGCTGGTGCTCGCTTGGCCCAGAGTGAGGGCTGTGTGGTGGCTGGTGGTGCTGGCGACCTTCAGCGCGACCGCCCAGTACGTCAAGCACCGCCTGATCCCCGAGGAAGGTGACCTGAACGACGTCCTGCTCAACGTGGCAGGAGCGGTAGTCGGCGTGCTGATCGGTGTGGGGTGGCGGAGGCTGCGTGAGCGCCGACGGTCGATCCGTCAGGCGAGCGACTGAAGTGTCGGTGGCGTACGGCAGAGTAGGCGACATGAGCGTGTGGGCCGATCTGGTCGGGCAGGACGCCGTCGTGGCGACCCTCCGCCGAGCCGTGGCCGGCGGGCCTCATGCGATGACGCATGCCTGGCTCGTCACCGGACCGCCGGGGTCCGGCCGATCCAACGCCGCCCGGGCCTTCGCAGCCGCCCTGCAGTGCGACCGCGGTGGTTGCGGGGACTGCAAGGCGTGCCGTACAGCCTTGTCAGGGGCCCATCCCGACGTGACGATCGTGCGTACGGAACAGCTGAGTATCGGCGTCGACGAAGTGCGTGGATTGGTACGGCGAGCCGCCATGAGCCCGACCCTCGGTCGTCGGCAGGTCATCGTGGTCGAGGATGCCGACCGGATCACCGAGCGGGGCGCAGATGCCTTGCTGAAGGCCATCGAAGAACCCGCGCCCAAGACGGTGTGGGTGTTGTGCGCGCCGACGGCTGACGACGTGGTGGTCACGATCAGGTCCAGGTGCCGGGCAGTGCATCTGACCACGCCGACCGCGTCGGCCATCGCTCGCTTGCTGGAGCAGCGCGACGGGGTCGATGCCGCCATGGCCGGGTTCGCGGCTCGTGTCGCCCAAGGCCACATCGGCCGGGCGCGAGCGCTGGCGCGAGACGAAGCATCGCGAATCCGGCGCCGTGACGTGCTCCAGATCCCCCCGGAGTTGGTCACGCTCGGCGCGTGTCTGCGCGCGGCAGCGAACGTCATCGCGG